>JAWLAB010000002.1:300000-429139 GCA_041395665.1 Pseudomonadales bacterium | reverse complement strand
GGGTGGCACTCCGCACCAAACGACTATTGAAAGTACGGAATCGAAGCGGTGCGGGCTGCTGCGAACCGGTGCGAACCGGATCGAAAAGCCTGCCGATACGGCCATCGGCCATGGACGATCAAGCAGGTTTTTCGCTCTGATTGGTCGCCGATATGCGGCCTCAACCTCGTTCGCTTTCTGGGGCCAGTTCAATTCCCGGTTTGGGAATCGAACCCGAGTCCGGCGCCCCAGCCAAAAGCACACCCATTTACACCCATTCGAGTCGGGTGTCCCTGGAGGCAATGCAACTGCATTGACAAGACAATGCGACTGCATTACCATTCAAGCGTCAACCCAGATCCGCAGGAGACTGCCATGGCCGCGACCCTTGAAGTCGAATCCACACTCACCGATCGCTACCAGACCACGGTGCCGGAAACCGTGCGTCGCGCCCTCAAGCTGGGCAAGCGGGACAAGATCCACTACACCATTCGCCCCAGCGGCGAGGTGGTGTTGACGCGCGTCGCAGCATCCGACGGTGACGACCCGGTCCTCGGTCAGTTCCTCGGCTTCCTGGCCGCCGACATCACTCGCCATCCCGAGCGACTGCAAGCTGTGGATGCCGGCCTCGTCCAGCGTCTCCAGTCGCTGGTCGGCGGAGTCGATATCGATCTCGATGCCACCCTGTCGGCAGACGATGAATGAGCGCGGGGAAGCCCGAGCCCCTGGTCATTCATGGCTGGACGGTCTTTGCCCATCCACTGTTCCTGGCGCAGATTGAAGCGCTGGCGCGGCAGGTCGAGACTCTGAAGCAGAAGGACCCAGCCGGGTACGTGAAAAAGAACGCCAGCAAACGACTGGCCGCGATCATCAAGCTGGCGTTCGATGTCATCCCGCAAGATCCGACGCGACCGGAGTACCGCCAGGGTGGGACGCTCGGTGACGATCACAAGCACTGGTTCTGGGCCAAGTTCTTCCAGCAGTGCCGCCTGTTCTTCCGCTACCACGCCCCGAGCAAGGTGATCGTCTACGCATGGGTGAATGCTGAAGACACCAAACGCGCCTACGAAAGCAGCGACGACGCCTACCGGGTGTTCCGCAAGATGCTGGAAAGCGGGCATCCGCCGGATGACTGGGATCAGCTCTTGGCTGAGGCGCAGAAGGAATCGCAGCGGATGCAGGAATCATTGGCCAGGGCAACAGCGGCGCAGCGATAACAGCACACGGCATTCTGCTTGCGGCGAATCCGCTACGTCAGCCGGATGGTCAACCTGACCACGCTGGCGCCCGATATCGTGGCGGCCATCCTGGATGACGCACTGCCGAACCACATCACACTGTTCGACTTGGCGGTTGATCCGCCCGCGTTGTGGGATGAGCAGCGGGAGAGAGTCGGGCTCTGAGGCGGAGGCACCCCTCAGCTCAACATGCCCTTGAGATCCTTCAGCATCAGGAACAGATGGTACGGATCAGTCGGGCTGGGCTCGAATTCCCACGATTCGTACCACTGCCGCGCTGCGTCGTCTTTGGCATGGACCAACAGGCAGCGGATACCCGCAATGTCGGCGGCCTGTGCGGTGCGCAGCAGTGCATCCTTGAGCAAGGCCTGGCCAAGACCTTTACGCTGATGCTCCTTGTCCACGGCGAGCCGGGCCAGGATCATGACCGGCACCGGGTGGCGCGCCAGCCCCTTCATCACTCTCGACGGCGCGGCTTCCGGATCGACGCTACCAACGGCCAGGCTGTAGAAGCCGACCACCACGTCACCCTGGCAGCAGACATAGGTCTGCGCGCTGTTGGCCTTCTGGTTGACGAGCGCGTAGCGCTGCAGGAACTGGTTCAGCGCGGCCTGGCCGCAGTCGAACGCATCGACCTGATCCGTTGCAGCGAGCTTGCGAACGGGTGAGTAGTCATCGCTCAATCCAGCACCCCGGGTTCACGCAGCAACTTCTTCAGGCGCGGCTTGCTTTGCACCGGGCGGTCCAGCGCCTCCTGGAAGGCCTGCCACTGTGTGTCGTCCAGTACGAACTGGCGACGATCTGCCAGCGTCTGCGCGGCCGCCGTCACGCCCGCGTCGAGCAGGAACTCGCTGACGTTCTTGTGGCAGGCGCGCGCGGCTTCCTGCAGCAGTTGCTTGACTGGCGTGCTGGCACGAACGTCAATGCGTTCGGTCTTGGAAAGATTCAGGGTGCTCATGGGGCCCCTCCGGACTGATCTTGGATGCCCTTATTGTAGTCGTCCGGACATTGTCCTGACAAGGCGTTTCTTATCTTGGCCACCATCCAAGCAAGTACTTCCGCGTTGCGATATGTCGGTAGTTCTCGATAACTACCGACGAAACACACCCGCAGCGTGTCCTTCGCCACCCGATGCCGCAATCCAACCGCTTGATTCGTCCGCGCGTAACCATCTGATTTGTATGGGTGTTGATTCGCGTTCAAAACTGACCCGGGATTCTCGTCCAAAATTGACCCACCCTCTGGTGTTGCAGTATAGCTAGTCGTCTGTGGATAAGTCTGCTGTTTCTTGGGGTTGCCCTCCTGTTTTAGGTGATGGTTTCTTGCGAGTGCTGGCCACAGCCGAGCTGTTCTTGAACCGCCAGGATTCATTGCCGGTTTCCACGATATGGCAGTGGTGTGTGAGCCGATCCAGTAGTGCTGTGGTCATCTTGGCGTCCCCGAACACACTGGCCCATTCCCCGAAGTGGAGGTTGGTGGTGATGATCACACTGGTCCGTTCGTACAGTTTTGACAGCAAGTGGAACAGCAGTGCGCCACCGGCCTGACTGAACGGCAGGTAGCCCAGCTCATCCAGGATGACCAGCTCTACGTACATCAGCCGATACGCCAGCTGGCCCTGTTTGCCTGCTGCTTTCTCCAGTTCCAGCGCATTGACCAGTTCAATGGTGGAGAGGAACCGCACCCGTTTGCCATGTTTCTGGATCGCTTCCACGCCAATGGCGGTGGCCAGATGCGTTTTGCCGGTGCCCGGCCCACCGATCAGCACCGCGTTCTGTGCCGTTTCCGTAAACCCGCCGCTGTGTAAACGCCGGATCAAGGCTTCATCCACCCGTGATTGCGTGAAGTCAAAGCCTGCCAGATCACGGTGTGCCGGGAACCGCGCTGCTTTCATCTGGTAGGCCAGTGACTTCACTTCGCGTTCCGCCGTTTCTGCGGCAATCAGTTCGTGTAACAAGCGCTCCGGTTCAATGTCGCTGTGCAAGGCTTTCGCCACCAGCTCCGGCCAGCACTGCGCCATACCGTGCAACTTCAGGTATTTGAGTTGGCTGACAATCTCAATCGACATGGTTCACCTCCCGGGCATCCAGGGGGCTGCGCCACAGGTCATAACGCTCGACATTGGCCTGCGGCGCTTCCTGCAGCAGCCAGTTGCCGGTAATCGATTCCGGCAATGACAGCGGTTGTTTTAGTCTGGCCAGCACATTCAGCACGTGTTCTGCACTCGGCCGCCCGCTTTCCAGTGCGAGCTCCACCGCCACCACGACCGCTTCTACGCCATGTTCCGGCACCACAGCCAACACTTGTGCCATCACCCGATCGCCGCCTTCACGCTTCAGCAGGTGTTTTTGTAGCTGGATCAGTGGCAACGGCATATCGTTGAACGGCGCACCGTTGCGCAGTGCGCCCGGTTTGCGCTGGATGACGGGAATGTAGTGTTGCCAGTCATAAAAGGTCTGGTGGCGATCAAAGCAACGCGGGAGGCGAGCGATGATATTGTCGTCATGCACAATCACCAGCTCTTCCGGATACACCCGCACACTTACCACCTTGTGCGCATACTCCACTGGCACGCTGTAACGGTTGCGCTGCACATGGATCAACGCCGTGCCCGTCACCCGTGCCGGATGCTCCACATACCCGTCAAACGGCTTGGGGCTGGGCATCAGGTGGGGCTGCTCATGCTCCAGCACCTCCAGCAAGGTCATGTCCGGCCAATCCGGATGGCGCATGTCCTGCTGTGCCGCACGGCATTCCTGTGCCACCCACGCATTGAGTTCGGCCAGTGAGTTCCAGTGCCGTTGCAGTACCGCATGCCAGATCTGCCGCCGCCGGTCCTGCACGTTCTTCTCGACAACGCCTTTCTCCCAACCGGCAGCACGATTACAGAAGTCAGGCTCGAACAGGTAATGGCTACACATCGCCTGGAAGCGCGCATTCACCGTGCGCTCCTTGCCATTGCCGACCTTGTCCACCGCCGTTTTCATGTTGTCGTAAATGCCACGCTTCGGCACACCGCCGAACGCAGCAAACGCTCTGGCGTGTGCATCAAACAACATCTCGTGGCTTTGCGTCGGATACGCCACCAGCCAGAACACCCGGCTATGTGTCAGTTTGGCGTGCGCCACCTCCAGCCGTTTCCGCACACCACCGATCACCGCATACTCGCAGCTCCAGTCAAACTGGAACGCTTCACCCGGCGCAAACCGCATCGGCACAAACGCCTTGCGGGAAGGTGATGCATCGCTCATGCGCCATTGCTTGATGTACAGCGCCACCCGGCTGTACGACCCGCGATAACCGCAGGCCTGTAGCAAGAGGAACAGGGCCTTGGCGGTACGCCGGTCGCGTTTAGGGCGATGGCTATCGGTCCGCAGCCAGCTGTCCAGCTGGCCCTTGTACGGATCCAGCCGTCCGGCTGGCTGGGGATCGCGCTTCGGGTAGCGGGGCTCTACAGCCCCTTCATCCCGGAGCCAGTGCCGGATCGTGTTGCGGGAAAGTCCTGTCTGGCGCGCAATCTCACGCAGGGATAGTTTGTCGCGGAAGTACATCCGCCTGATTTTGGCTAACATGGCCACGTTAATCACTCCAATAAACCCCTGCTCAAAAAACGAGCAGGGTAACGGCTTAACGTGGGTCAATTTTCAACGCGAATTTAACCCCTAAGTGGGTCAGTTTTGGACGCTAGTCAACAACAAGACCAACCCGGAGCAGCAGCGCGTCTACGAGGAGCTGGGGCAGGCCTACGTACGTCACCAAACAGTGGGCAGAGGCGCTGCAACAGCAACTTTTCACGGATGGGTGGACCAAGACCGTTCGCAAGCCCACTGATCAATGGCAGAAGAAGTTCATTCCCTACAACTGGGCCCGGATTTACCCATCAAATAGCGCGCCTGAAGGGCTGGCCTACACCGTAGGCATCGACAACAGCTACGTGAGCCGGATGGTCAACCTGACGACGCTGGCGCCCGACATCGTGGCGGCCATCTTGGATGACGCGCTGCCGAACCACATCACGCTGTTTGACCTGGCGGTGGACCCGCCAGCGCTATGGGATGAGCAGCGGGAACGCGTCAAGTGCGGACGCGCGTCTTTGGACGCAGATGCTTACCATCGACATGTCAAATCAACCAAATTGGTCAACAATTTTCGTTGAGTGGGCACTGATCAGCAAAAGATGGGGATTCAAACTGCAAAGACACATGTCGCAACTCAAACTGCGCATGTAGCATCGGCCAGCACCAGTCCAGCCACATCGCTCAAGTTGTGGCTGGCGTCGGCCAGCAAGGCCAGTGAGTTGATTTTCCAGCCGTAGAACGCTTCGATCATCACGAAGGCGATGTTAAGCCCGATGCCGATAGCAAATGCCTTGTTGAAATTGGCGGGGCGTGGCTGTGGTCGTGTCCGGAACTCACCGCTCTTCACACCGCATTAGGCAGGTTGACCCGCCGCATGAGTTCTTCGGCGCTTTCCTTGCGCTCGCTGTAGCGGTCCACGAGGTAGGGCGATACGTCGCGGGTCAGCCAGGTGAACTTGACCAGTTCCTCCATGACATCGACCACCCTGTCGTGGTAACTCGATGGTTTCATCCGGTCGTTGTCATCAAATTCCTGGAAAGCCTTGGCTACGGACGACTGGTTTGGGATGGTGATCATGCGCATCCAGCGCCCGAGCACGCGCATCTGGTTGACCGCATTGAAGGACTGTGAGCCGCCGCAGACCTGCATCACCGCCAGCGTCTTGCCCTGGGTAGGGCGCACAGCGCCAGCAGCCAGGGGAATCCAATCGATCTGGGTTTTCATGATGCCGGTCATGGCGCCGTGACGCTCGGGCGAACACCAGACCATACCTTCTGACCACAGTGTCAGTTCACGTAACTCCTGCACTTTGGGGTGGGTGTCCGGCGCATCGTCGGGCAAAGGTAGTCCACTGGGGTTGAAGATGCGCGTCTCTGCACCCATGGCCTGCAGCAGCCGGGCAGCTTCTTCAACCAGCAGTCGGCTGAAGGAGCGCGGGCGCAGGGAGCCGTACAGCAGCAGGATGCGTGGCGGGTGGGACGAGTGCGGACCCAGCAACTGAGCAGGATCGGGGGCCCGGAAATGTTCGGCTTGAACTTGCGGCAGATCGGCCAGGGGGTTGGAGACTGATTTAGACACGGCGCCCCTCAGCATCGATAACCACTTCGCCATCTTCCTTGATGAACGGGCCCTGCTGCGGATCAGGCAGGATGTCGAGCACCATCTCCGAGGGACGGCACAGCCGTACTCCCAGCGGCGTGATTACGAAGGGGCGGTTGAGCAGGATGGGGTGCTGCTGAATGAAGGCCAGCAACTCGTCATCGGTCCACTTCGGGTTGCCCAGGTCCAGCTCGGCATAGGGCGTGCCTTTTTCTCGCAGCACCTCGCGCACCGAAGCGCCCATAGCGCTCAGCCAGGACTGGATCTGCTCCGTGCTGGGTGGATTCTTGAGGTACTCAATGACAGTCGGCTCCACCCCACTGTTGCGGATCAGGGCCAGCACGTTACGCGACGTTCCGCAGGCGGGGTTGTGATAGATGGTGATATTGGTCATGGGATGCTCTACGGTTCAGACGGTACGGGGTTTCCAGGCGTTGACGATGGCCACCAGCGATAGCATCACCGGCACTTCAACCAGCACACCGACCACGGTGGCCAGTGCAGCGCCCGAGTTCAGGCCAAACAACGAAATGGCGACGGCCACCGCCAGCTCGAAGAAGTTGGACGTTCCGATCAGGCAGGCCGGGCCGGCGATGTCGTGCGGCAGCTTGAGCCACTTGGCGCCCCACCAGCCGATGAAGAAGATGCCGTAGGACTGCAGGATCAGCGGCACCGCAATCAGTGCGATCACGCCAGGCTTCTCGACGATGGTGCCGGCCTGGAAACCGAACAGCAGCACCACGGTGGCGATCAGGCCCACCACCGACCAGGGCTTGAGGCTCGCCACAAACTGGCCCAGTGCGGTGGGTGACCGCTTCACGAGCAGCTGCCGGGTCGTCATGCCCGCCAGCAGCGGCAGCACCACATACAGCACGGTCGAGAGCAGCAGCGTTTCCCAGGGCACGGTCACGTTGGTCACGCCCAGCAGGAAAGCGGCAATCGGCGCAAAGGCAACGACCATGATCAGATCGTTCACCGACACCTGCACCAGGGTGTAGTTGGCATCGCCCTTGACCAGCTGGCTCCAGACAAACACCATCGCGGTACAGGGCGCCACGCCCAGCAGGATCATGCCGGCGATGTACTCGCTGGCCGACTGCGGATCGACCCAGCCTGCGAACACGTACTGAAAGAACAACACGCCCAGCGCGGCCATGGTGAAGGGTTTGATCAGCCAGTTGACCACCAGCGTAAGCATCAGGCCCTGAGGCTTCTTGCCAACGTCCTTCACCGCATGCCAGTCGATCTGGATCATCATCGGATAAATCATGATCCAGATGAACACGGCCACCACCAGGTTCACCTGCGCGATTTCCATCGCAGCCACGGTCTGGAAGACGTCGGGCATGACCAGCCCGAGACCAACACCAGCCAAAATGCCCAGCCCGACCCAGACGGTCAGGTAACGCTCAAAAACACCCATCGATCAGACCTTTTCAAGGGAGTGGCCTGCCAGGTCCAGCAGACGCTGAACACCGACCGGTTCGTTTTTCATCAGGGGGACCAGTGCATACCGCTGTGCGTGCTGCGTGGCGACGGCTTCGATTTCACGAAGCTCGTTGCCGGCACGCTGACGAAGCAAAGGTGAAGCCGGCGCGCAGGCGGCCAGACTGTTGTTGATGACCCAGGCCCAAGGCTCGATGCCGGCGCGCCTTAAATCGGTCTGCAGATTGGCTGCTTCGAGTACCGGCGTGGTTTCGGCCAAGGTGACGATCAGGACCTTGGTTTGCTTGGGGTCCTGCAACTGCATCATGGGCGTGGTGAAGTGGACGCCTTTATCACCCATCTGGCGCACAATGTCGCGGTGGTAGGCACCCGTGGCATCCAGCAGCAGCAAGGTGTGCCCGGTCGGTGCGGTGTCCATGACCACGAACTTTTTGCCCGCCTCGCGGATGATGCGGGAGAAGGCCTGGAACACGGCGATCTCTTCCGTGCACGGTGAACGCAGGTCCTCTTCGAGCATGGCCCGACCTTCTGCGTCCAGATTCGCCCCCTTGGTGGACAGCACATGCTCGCGATAACGTTCGGTGACTTCGTGGGGGTCAATGCGGCTGACTGTCAGGTGATTCAATGTGCCGTCCAGGGTCTGCGCAAGATGCGCAGCCGGGTCGGACGTGGTCAGGTGCACCGGCAAGCCTCGATGTGCCAGCTCGACCGCCACGGCAGCAGCCAGGGTGGTTTTTCCAACGCCGCCTTTGCCCATCAGCATCACCAGGCCATGGCCATCGGCGGCGATGTCGTCGACCAGTTGTGACAGATTCGGGGCTGTGGGCGCCTGCACCGCAGACGGCACTGTGCTGTAGGGCACCGGTGCGTCGTTGAGCAGATGACGCAATGCATCCAGCCCTACCAGATTAAAAGGCTTGAGAGCCAGACTGTCTTGCGGCAGGGCCTTGAGTTCAGCAGACATGTTCGCCAGCGCCAACGCTTCGCGTTGGTGGATCGCAGCGGCTAGCGGATCATCTTGAAGCGCCTCCAATGGCAACACACCATTGATCACCAGATATTGCTGGGACAGGCCGATGGCCGCCAACTCCTGGTGGGTGCGATTCGCCTCACGCAAGGTGGCTGCCTGGGCGCGTGCCACCAGCACCAGGCGCGTGCGCCCAGGATCGGCCAAGGCCTGAACGGCAGCCTTGTATTGAGCGCGTTGTTTCTCCAGTCCTGCCAGCGGCCCCAGACAGGACGCATCTCCCTTGCCCGCCTCCAGAAAGCCACTCCACGCACCGGGCAGTTGTAGCAAACGGATGGTGTGGCCCGTGGGTGCGGTATCAAAGATTATGTGATCGAAGCCTGCGGTCAGGGCCGTATCGGTCAGCAACCCGGTGAACTCGTCGAAGGCGGCAATCTCAGTCGTGCAAGCGCCCGAGAGTTGCTCCTCAATGCCTTTGACCACTTCGTCTGGCAACACACCCCGCACAGGCCCGACGATCCGGTCCCGGTAGGCCTGGGCTGCCCCTTGCGGATCGATTTCCAGCGCGGACAGCCTGGGCACGCTGTCGACGGGGGTAATTCGGTTGCCGATGGTGCCCCCGAACACTTGCCCCACATTGGAGGCCGGATCGGTGCTGACCAGCAGCACTTTTTTGCCAGCGTCAGCCAGCTCGACGGCGCAGGCACAGGCAATTGACGTTTTGCCTACACCACCTTTACCGGTGAAGAACAGGTAACGAGGAGGATTCTGGAGAAATAGCACAACGGCTCCCTAGGTTTAGCAGCAGCGGCTACCAGAGCAGCACGATGCGGCTTCTTTGGTCTCGGACGGCTGAGGTTGAAGCCCTGCCCAGCGGGCCAGATCGTCCCTTGAGGGATACCGGCCAGCCAGTGCCAATTGACCGTCCACCAGAGTCACCGGCAGCACGGTCTGACCCGTACGCTCCAGCAAACCTTTGACGATGGCGCTCTCCGCAAACGCCATGGGCTGCTGAGACAGGTTGAAGCGCTCGATCTGCGCACCGTTCTGTTGGGCCCAATCCACATCGGCCGCGAAGGTCACGAGGCTCTGGTCCACGTCCACGCCGCAAACACCGGTGTTGCAGCACATTGCGGGATCGAATACTTGAATGGTTGTCATGATGGAACTCCTTGGAGTGGAATGACCGTTGATCTGTATCTGGCGATGACTCAGGCGGACAACGTGGGGTCGAGCATGCGGGTCGCAGCAATGACGCCGGCACGCACCAGCAGGTCCTCCGGGATCACGTCGTAACTCTGCCCGCCAACTTCCACCGTGCGGCAATCGTTGTCGCCACATTCGTTGCAGCAGCGGCTGCTGCCGGTTTGTCCACCCAGCCAGTGTTCAATGGTCTGACCACCAATCAGCACCTGGTTCGATTGCAGGGGGTCCTTGAGAAACGTGACCTCGTCAATCTCCGTGACCTGAAGTTCGGGCTCGATGCCCAACGGCTCCAGGGCCAGCTTCAGCGTCTTAACAGCGCGCTGCACTTCTTCGCCGGTGCTGTGACAGCGCGGACAGGTGGTGCCCTGTTCACTCACAAGGCGTTGCCAAAGGATGGGTAGGTGCCTCATTTGAAATTCCTTATTCGCATCCACAGTTGGTAGCTGCCTCATCCATGCACGGTTCACCCTGACAGCAATTGCTTGTCAGATAGGAAAGGAGCTCGTTCATCTGCTTGAACTCTGCGCGGTAGATCAGATTGCGACCACTGCGCTCCTGAGACACAAGTCCAGAGTTGAGGAGTTCTTTGAGGTGAAAGGACAACGTGGCAGCAGGCACACCCAAGGTATCCGCCAATGCGCCAGGTGTCGCTCCTTCCTTGCCAGTGACCACAAGAGCACGAAACACTTGAAGTCGGTTCGGCTGCGCAAGGGCAGCCAAGGCTTTGACAACGTCTTTCTCTTCCATATTTTCATTATCATGGAAATATGGGTCAATTGTAAAGCGGCGATCACTCTTCATCCACACACGGACACGAGGGTGATGATTTTTCGCTCATACGGGATGCCTGCATTCTTCATTCTCTGAATAACGGCGGTTTCCGTCGCCTACCGATGCCAAAAAACAACTGCTTGATTCGTCCGCGCGTAACCCGTTGATCTGTATGGCGCTGACTTGCGGCCTTTGCGGACTTCGGGCCAGTTTCAGGGAGCGAGGTCGGAGCGAGGAATGGCCAGGAGAGAGTGGAATGTGGCCGGGAACGGCCAATTCGGGCGGCTGGCGAAGTCCGTAGGCTTCCGCAGGAACCCCCAAGAACACGCGTGAACCGGCGCGATCAGGCAAGAAAAAACCCCAACCGAGAACGGTTGGGGTTTCGTTATTGGTGGAGCCGAGGGGAGTTGAACCCCTGTCCGTCAGTCCGCTACTGCGAGATCTACATGCTTAGTTCCGTCGATTGATTTGACTGTGCTCAGCCCGGCGGGCAGGACGAGAACAGCGAGCCTGTAAGTTTTAGGGGATTGGTGCCAGGCGCACCGCTCCACGATCCTGTTCTATATGACAGTCAGTAGCGCGGCACAGGCACCTTGCTAGCGACCGCTAGCTGCGATTAAGCAGCTAGAGCGTAGTTGTCGTCGTTGGCAACTATAAGTTTGCAACTTTTATTTACGAGATTGGTTGCCATCTCGGCATGCACCCGAAGCTTTGTAACCGGCGTCGAATCCAAATCGGCCCCGATCTTCTGCTTAGAAGAGCTTGAACAGTATATGGGGTTGCTTCGCGCAATCACAACAGGCGCATCCTAAAAACGATGAAAAATAATGCATTTTTAGCGTGGATGATAAGAATTAGCTATGGTGTCGATAACAAAAAAGACTTTTACAAAGCATTGGCGATAATGCACATTGCAACAACGGTATTTCATTCTCTCAAAGCGAGGAAAGTGTCATGGATAATCAAGACAAAAAACAATGCCCTGTAACCCACTTAACCACAGCCTTTGGTGCGCCCGTGCCGAACAATCGCGACAGCTTGAGTGCCGGCGCGCGCGGCCCCTTGTTAGCGCAGGATGTTTGGCTGAATGAAAAATTGGCCAATTTTGTGCGCGAAGTGATTCCAGAGCGCCGTATGCACGCTAAAGGTTCTGGCGCTTTCGGTACTTTCACCGTTACAAAAGACATCACTCAATTCACGCGTGCAAAACTGTTTGAAAAAATTGGCAAGAAAACAGAAATGTTTGCGCGTTTTACTACGGTGGCGGGTGAGCGCGGCGCGGCGGATGCCGAACGCGATATTCGCGGTTTTGCCTTGAAGTTTTATACCGAAGAAGGCAACTGGGATATGGTGGGCAATAACACGCCGGTCTTCTTTATTCGCGATCCGCGCCAGTTCCCTGATTTGAATAAAGCAGTGAAGCGCGATCCAAAAACCAATATGCGCAGCGCAAGCCATAATTGGGATTACTGGACGCTGCTGCCAGAAGCTTTGCATCAAATCACCATTGTGATGAGTGATCGCGGTATTCCTGCGAGCTATCGTCACATGCACGGCTTTGGCTCGCACACTTACAGTTTTTGGAATGCAAAAAATGAACGCTTCTGGGTGAAGTTTCATTTCAAAACACAGCAGGGCATCAAAAACTTGAGTGATGCAGAATCTGAGGCTCTAATCGGTAAAGATCGCGAAAGTCATCAACGCGATTTGTTTGATGCCATCGAGCGCGGTGAATTTCCCAAGTGGACAATGTTTGTGCAGGTGATGCCGGAGCAAGATGCGGAGAAAGTGCCGTACCATCCATTTGATTTAACCAAAGTATGGCCGCACAAAGATTATCCGCTGATTGAAGTGGGTGAATTTGAGCTAAATAAAAATCCAGAAAACTTTTTTGCCGATGTGGAGCAGAGCGCTTTTGCGCCGAGCAATTTAGTGCCCGGTATTAGCGTCAGCCCTGATCGTATGCTGCAAGCGCGTTTAATCAATTACGCGGATGCGCAGCGTTATCGTTTGGGTGTGAATCACCAACAAATTCCGGTGAATGCAGCGCGTTGTCCTGTACATAGCAATCAACGCGACGGCATGGGGCGCGCCGATGGTAATTACGGCAGCAATCTTCATTACGAGCCTAATAGTTTTGGACAGTGGCAAGCGCAGCCGGTATTTGCTGAGCCGCCACTCAAAATTAATGGTGATGCTCAGCATTGGAGTTTCCACCAAGACGATAGCAATTATTTCGAGCAGCCGCGCAAATTATTTCAGTTGATGAATGACGCACAAAAAGAAGCGTTGTTTGGCAATACCGCGTGCGGAATGGGTGATGCACCGTTGTTTGTGAAATATCGCCATATTCGTAATTGCCATGCGGCGGATCCCGCGTATGCGGCGGGTGTTGCTAAAGCGATGGGTTTGGATTTGCAGGCGGCATTGGCATCGAAAAAAGATGACCCGATGAATGGCAATCCGTTGGTTGCACTGCCTGTTTGAGCAGATGCTGAATTGCTGTTTGCCTTACAATAAAGCGCTTGCATTTAGGAGTTATTTTTAATGGGCAAACAGCGCGAAAAATATCAGCAACTCATTCGTTTATGCCAGCGTTTAGCGCCTGTGCCAACAGCGGTGGCGCATCCTTGTGATGCGGTATCGCTGAGTGGTGCAGTGGAGGCGGCGAAGCTCGGTTTGATTGTGCCGATTTTGGTGGGTCCTGCGGCAAGAATTGCAGCGGCAGCGCAAGAGGCGAAAATTGATATCAGCACATTTGAATTGATTGATACGCCGCACAGTCATGCATCGGCTGACCATGCTGTTTGCTTGGTGCGTGAAGGCAAAGCGCAGATGTTGATGAAAGGTAGTTTGCATACCGATGAATTGATGGCTGCTGTCATCAATGCTCAAACCGGTTTGCGCACGGATCGCCGTATCAGTCACGCATTCATTATGGATGTGCCGAGTTTGGATCATCCGATTATTGTGACGGATGGTGCGATCAATATTTTCCCGACGCTGAAAGACAAAATGCATATTTTGCAAAACGCGATTGATCTTGCACACTCCTTGGGTATTAAAGAACCGAAAGCGGCAATTTTATCGGCGATGGAAACGGTCAATCCTGAAGTGCCTTCTACGGTTGAAGCGGCAGCATTATGCAAAATGGCGGAGCGCGGGCAAATTACCGGTGCCTTATTGGATGGCCCACTGGCATTGGATAACGCAATTGATTTGCAAGCGGCGCAAATTAAAAAAATTCATTCGGCGGTGGCAGGTAAAGCCGATATTTTATTGGTGCCAGATTTAGAAGCCGGCAATATGTTGGCAAAAAGTTTAACGTTTATGGCGGATGCGGATGCTGCGGGTATTGTGCTTGGTGCGCGCGTGCCGATTGTGCTGACGAGTCGTGCGGATTCGCTTACTTCGCGTTTGGCTTCTTGCGCTGTGGCTGTATTAGTCGTTGCAGCAAATAATAAAAAAGTTTTGCAAGGTCATACTGCGTGAGTAATGCCATTCTGGTTTTGAATGCAGGTTCATCTAGCATCAAGTTTTCTTTGTTTGCCGTAGAAGAAGGGGTGCCTGCTTTATTGCTCAATGGTCAATTGGATGGCTTATTTTCGACCTCGCGTTTCAAAGCAAAAACAGCAGAAGGCAGTGTATTGCGCGAATATGCGTGGCCAGATAATCAGCCGCTAGGTCATGAAAAGGCAATTGTTTATCTGAATGATTTTTTGCAGGAGTTTGCTGCGGAATACAAAATGATTGCCGTAGGGCATCGTGTGGTGCATGGCGGGGCCGTGTATGAAAAACCTGTAAGAATCACACAAGATATTTTGGTAGAGTTAGAGTTTTTCTGTGACTTAGCTCCCCTGCATCAACCGCACAATGTGAAGTTGATCCGACTTTTTTCTGAAAAATTCCCTGACCTGCCTCAGGTTGCTTGTTTTGATACGGCGTTCCATCACACACAATCTACTGTGGCGAGTGCGTTTGCGTTGCCGCCCTCAATTACAGAAAAAGGTGTGCGGCGTTACGGGTTTCATGGTTTGTCTTATGAATATATCGCTTCCGTTGCGCTGCCGCGTTTTGCGCCAGAACTCACTGATAAAAAAGTGGTGGTGTTGCATCTTGGCAACGGCGTGAGTTTGTGCGCTATGCAATCAGGAAAAAGCGTGGCAACGACGATGGGTTTTTCTGCGCTCGATGGCGTACCGATGAGTTCGCGCTGTGGCAGCCTTGATCCGGGTGTGATTTTGTATCTGTTGAATGCACTGCGCATGAGCGCTGACGAGATTGAAAAGCTGTTGTATCAGCAGTCCGGCTTGCTCGGTGTGTCAGGTGAGTCCAGTGATATGCGAGAGCTGTTGGAATCTCATTCAGCATCCGCACAATTTGCGGTTGAATTATTTGTTTATCGCATTGCGCGTGAAATTGGTTCGCTGGCAGCTGCGCTAGGTGGTTTGGATGCACTGGTATTTACAGCGGGCATCGGTGAAAACGCAGCAATCATTCGTGAAAAAATCAGCAAAGCTTGTGCTTGGTTGGGCGTTGATATTGATGCAGCTTCTAATGCCAAACATCAGCAATGCGTTAGCACAGAGGACAGTCGTGTTTCTGTGTGGGTTATCCCCACCAATGAAGAATTGATGATCGCGCAGCACGCGATCAAAACTCTGTAAATGCTGTAAGGAATTTTGTGGATATTTTGTTGTTATTGAAAGCTGTGGCGATGGGCTTGGTGGAAGGAGTCACAGAGTTTTTGCCAATCTCCAGCACGGGACATTTAATTCTTGCTGGCGATGCATTGAATTTTCTCGACAAAGATCGCCGTGCGGTGTTCGAAATCATGATACAGCTCGGTGCAATTCTCGCGGTGTGTTGGGTTTATCGAGAAAGATTATTTTCTGTAATACGAGAGTGGCGATCCACATCGTCGCTGAAGTTTTCTTTAAATATTGTGGTGGCTTTTTTGCCTGCTGCGCTTGTTGGTGTTTTGTTGATTGATGTTATTAAGAGCCACTTATTTAATCCGATCGTCGTTGCTTGCGCGTTAGTCGTTGGCGGAGTGCTGATATTAGTGATTGAAAGGCGCGTTACTCCTGTGCGCGTGCAGACCATGGATGCAATGACATGGCGTGATGCGCTGAAAGTTGGCGTGGCACAAATACTTTCTCTTGTGCCAGGCACCTCGCGTTCAGGCGCAACGATTATCGGCGGTTTGTTTTTTGGTTTGTCGCGTCAAACGGCAACGGAGTTCTCTTTTTTCTTAGCTATCCCCGTTATGTTCGTCGCCACTTTTTTTGATGTTTTTCAAAACCGTGCGTTGTTGCGCATGGAAGATGCGGATATTTTTCTAACAGGCTTCATCAGTTCTTTTGTGTTTGCCATGATCGCTATTCGCGGCTTATTGCGCTACATACAGCGGCATGACTTTACTGTGTTTGCTTGGTATCGCATTGTGTTTGGTGTGTTGATTTTGTTGGCATCACATTTTGGCTGGATACACTGGGATCACTAAAACTTTACTGGCATATTTTTAGAGGTGACTTATGACACAACCGTCTTCTATTGAAAGCATTAGTACTGCGCGTTTTCGTGAACTGCAGCAATCGCCAGACTGTTTTGTAATTGATGTGCGTGAAATAGCGGAATATGCAGCGGGTTGCGAGAGTGGCTCCTGTAATTGGCCGCTGAGCAATTTGAGTGCTGAAAAAGTGGCCGAGTTAGTGCAAGCCAATCAGTTATCGCCAGATAAAAAATTGGTGTTGCTCTGTGCGCGAGGTATGCGTGCGCGTCAAGCGGCAGAAAAGTTGCAAGCCTTGGTGCCAAATCCTTTGTTGGTGGTGGAGGGCGGTCGAGCCGCTTTACATCCGTTGCCAGCGGGCGCGCCATTGCCTATTGAGCGGCAAGTGCGCATCGCGGCAGGCAGCTTGGTGTTGCTGGGTGTATTGCTGAGCTGGTTGATTCATCCTGCTTTTATTGGTATTTCGGCTTTTGTCGGCGCGGGCTTGGTTTTTGCCGGCGTAACGGACTGGTGTGGCATGGCAATGTTGCTGATGAAAATGCCGTGGAATCAGCCTAAATAAAGGCGCGAGTTGAGCGTCGTGCTGTTAGTGGTTGGCATACTGATAGGGCTTGTTCTCGGTCTAACGGGAGCGGGAGGCTCTGTTCTGGCTGTGCCGTTACTGTTGTTTTTACTGCATCTGGAGCCAACGGATGCCACCGGCCTAGCGCTGGGTGTGGTGGCAGTGAGTAGCGTCTATGGCGCCGTTCAGCGCATCCTTCATCGCGAAGTGTTGTGGATTCCTGCGCTATTGTTTGGCGTGAGCGGTGCCTTGCTCGCACCTTGGGGGCGTTGGTTCGCTACTTTGCTGCCTGCTTCGCTACTGTTGACGGGATTTGCCTTGCTCTCCTTGGTTATAGCGGTGCGTATGCTTTATCAAAGCGTTCGGCGCCCTGAATTGGCGCGCGTGGTGCGTGCCGGTGACAGCCTAGCCGAGCCACCAGAGCCGCTGTTGTGCAAGTTGAGCGAGACAGGCCGCTTCGATTGGCGGCCGCGCTGTATGGCGGGGTTGACCGGTGGCGGCATGATGACGGGGTTGTTGTCTGGGCTGTTTGGTGTGGGTGGCGGCTTTTTGATTGTGCCTTTTTTAAATCAATTGAATGGCGTATCGATGCGTCACGCCGTGGCGACTTCGCTAATTATTATTGCCGCTATTTCAAGCAGTGGTTTCTTTGCACACATTGCAGTGCACACGATCAATTGGGGGCAGCTTGGGCTGCTTGCTGTCGGTGGTATTGTGGGCATGATTGCTGGCAGCATGGTTGTTCGTTATTTAGCTGGCGCACATCTACAGCGAGTTTTTGCTATTGCTATTATCGTTATGGCTGTTTTAGTGCTGTGGCGCTCGCTGCAAATTTGAAAACACTGGCAGTAATTTGTTGATAAAGGACAGCTCCATGATTTTCCGGCAATTATTTCATGCAGAGAGTGGCACTTATACCTACTTGCTAGGATGTCCACAAAAAAACGAGGCGCTTCTTATTGACCCTGTGGTGGATAACACCGAACAGTATTTGCAGTTGTTGCGTGAATTAAATCTGCGTTTGGTCGTGGCGCTAGATACGCATGTCCATGCAGATCACATAACCGCATTGGGTGCGTTGCGCGATGCAACAGGTTGTCGCAGCATGATGGGGGAGCCGGCGCGAGCAGCGTGCATTAGTCAAAGTTTTCATGATGGCGAAAAAATCTATTTTGGCGAGCTATCCCTGAAAGCGATTTACACACCAGGACACACAGATGATTCCTATTGTTTTTTGTTGGATGTAGGACAGGAAAATTGGTTGTTCACGGGAGATACACTGTTAATTCGCGGCACAGGTCGCACAGATTTTCAAAATGGGAATGCGCATCAGCAGTACAGCAGTTTGTTCGATAAGGTCTTAAAATTCCGTGACAGTACGCGTGTGTACCCAGCGCATGACTATAAGGGCTGGACGGTAAGCACTATTGGCGAAGAAAAAGCACATAACCCGCGTTTGCAGGTAGAAAATGAAGCGGCTTATGTCACGCTAATGAGCAACTTAAAACTGGCAAATCCAAAATGGATGGATGTGGCAGTGCCTGCCAATCTTCAGTGTGGACAAAAACCATGAGCGAATCACTGCCAGTTATTCTTGAAGTTGATGTGCTACAAAAAAATTTTAATAACGACGATTTTTTACTTATTGATTTAAGTAATGTTGAAAAATATCGTGAAGGTCATATTGTCGGCGCGATACATTTGGATGCGTCATTGCTGGTGCGCAGTGAAAAACCAGCCATGGGTTTGTTGCCGTCAATTGAGCATCTATCAGCACTGTTCGCCAAAATGGGTTTAGCAGAAGACACACAAGTGGTGTGCTACGACGATGAAAACGGTTTGGTGGCCGCGCGCCTCGTGTGGACGCTGGATGTCATTGGCCACAAAAAAACTGCTTTTTTGAACGGCGGAAAAACTGCGTGGACAGCAGCTGGTTTTCCTTTGCAGTCGGGCGAGAATACACCTGCATCTGTTGCGCCGCGTACTTTATCCGTGGATAAAAAATTATTGATGACGGCAGATGAAATTAATGCTCAGCTCGGAGCAAAAGATTTTCTGGTATGGGATGCGCGATCACGCGATGAATACACGGGCGCAAAAGTAGTTTCGGCACACGGCGGCCATATTCCTAGCGCCATTCATTGCGAGTGGGTGGAGTTATTGGATGCGTCGAATGCGATGCGCTTCCGTAAAGATTTAGCGCAGTATTTGCAGCAAAAAGGCATCACGCCGGATAAGAGTATCGTCACGCATTGCCAAACACATCGTCGCTCTGCGCTCACTTATCTCGCCGCCAAAAGTTTAGGCTATCCGAACATTGCGGCTTACCCCGGCTCGTGGTCAGAATGGGGCAACAGTGATAGTCTGCCTATTCACACAGGAGAAAATCCCTAATGTCATTTATGAAATTTTCTGAAGATGCTTCGTTGTCGAATAAACTTTTTATTCTTTTGCAGTATGTATTGCCACAACATTTTTTGTCGCGCTTAGTGGGTTTGTTGGCGGAAAACGAAACGCCTTGGCTAAAAAACTTTCTGATTAAAAGCTTTATCCGTCAGTTTAATGTGAATATGAATGAGGCGGAGGAGAAGGACTACCGAAGCTATCGCCACTTCAATCATTTTTTCACGCGCGCCTTGGCTGAAGGAATGCGCCCTTTATCGGATGATGTTTGCTGCCCTGCTGATGGACAGATCAGCCAAGCAGGTGAAATCAAACATGGTCGTATTTTCCAAGCGAAAGGCCAAAGTTTTACTACGCAAGAATTATTGGGCGGCGATGAGCAATTGGCTGCATTGTTTGATGAGGGCTTGTTTGCCACTGTGTACTTATCGCCGCGTGATTACCATCGCGTACACATGCCAGTTGCAGGGCGTTTGTTGCGCAGTATTTATATTCCTGGTGATTTATTTTCTGTGAATGCCACTACAGCAGACAATGTGCCGCGATTGTTTGCGCGCAATGAAAGATTAGTGGCTATTTTTGATACGCAATACGGCGAAATGGCGGTAATTTTGGTTGGCGCAATGATCGTAGCTGGCATCGAAACAGTGTGGGCTGGGCAAGTGGCGCCGCGTTTGCGTCAAATTGAAACGCAAGATTTTGTGAATGCGCCCACACCGGTACATCTTGAAAAAGGTGCAGAGATGGGGCGTTTCAAATTGGGTTCGACAGCGATTGTGTTGTTTCGTAAATCCAGTGATTTGGAATGGGAAGTGGAAGCGGGTGATGCAGTAAAAATGGGGCAGGAGTTTGCAGATTAGTTTATAACGAGGCAGCAGGAATTTTGGGCGTGATCCAGTGTTCTTGCACCCATTGATCCGGGTCGAATCTGCCAGGCCTCATGCGCTTTAAGTAGCCGGAATTGTCTGCGTGTGTTGCCAGTGTGATGGGGTGTCGCCACTCCATCGCAAAATCTTTCCAGTATTTTTTCCCAACCGTGTTGCACTCGTGGATGTAAGCGCGATTAATTTCATTCTGCGTCCATTGCTTTCCCATAAACAATGCTGCGCTGAACTGTGTGCGTTGTTGGTCGAGCACTTCTTCAAAGTCGTCGCCCAATTCAATCGGCTGAAAAAAAACATTGATGCCTTTAGGAAATAGCGACAGCAGACGATCTGTGTCGCTAATTTCTGGTATCCACGGTGCCAGTAATACACAAGCGTTGAGCCCTGCGTCGTGTAGCGTGTGCAAGGCTTTAAGACGATCCTCTGGCGGTGGTGCTTGTGGTTCTGCTAGACGGGCAAGCTCAGAAGTCGACGCAGTAAATGAAATAATCAGTTTGCAGCGTTCAGGCGATACACGCTTGAAGAGATCAATATCGCGTGTAATTAATGGGCTTTTGGTTGTGATGTAAATGCGGCGGTTGCGGCGAGTGAGCTCGTCTATAACCCAGCGGGTGTAACCCCATTTTTCTTCGATATCGTTATAAGAATCCGTAGCTAGGCTAATGCCAAATAAAAAGCGATCGTCTGAGAAATTTTCTAATTCCGCTAAAAAGCGCTGCTGAAATTGCTCTAAGCTGGGTTCGATAGGCTGGGTTTTACCTTGGCTATCTGTAATGCAATAAAAACAGCGAAATCCGCATTTTAGGTAAGGCTCTACGCCAACAATCGTCAGGTTATCGGCGTAATGGCGCTCATGCTTGATAATTTTGTATTGCTCGCCGGTTCGATCAAGCACTTTCATATAGAGGTCTTTTTTACAGAATTCTTTTGGCAATATGCCTGATCGACGGAGCTTTGCCTAGCTTTTTGCGTGGACACCCATCCCCCCTTTCCCGTAGAATGCGCCCTCAGGTAGCAACCTGAAGACGAGAGACCACAGTGGCACAGTGAAAGATTTCAAAAAAACGGGATGAGCGCGAGTTCAGCCCGTTTTTTTTAAGCCACTCTTCGGAAGTTTTCAATGATTTCAATGGCTTACCTAGCAATAGGTGTCTGTTGCTGCGCCTGCAGAAAGCATAAAAGTACCATCGGCAAACTAAAGGGGAATACGCGTGATAGCTCTAACCAGAAAACCCGCCCTGCTCGCCCTAGCTGATGGCAGTATTTTTCGCGGCACGAGCATCGGTGCTGAAGGTGTTTCCACGGGTGAGGTGGTGTTCAACACGGCGCTCACCGGCTACCAAGAAATTCTGACAGACCCTTCCTACGCCGAGCAGATCGTCACGCTGACTTATCCGCATATCGGCAATGTCGGTTGTAATCCTGAAGATGAAGAATCGAGTCGCGTTTGGTGTCGCGGTTTGATCATTCGTGATCTACCGCTGCTCGCCAGCAACTTTCGCGGTGAAGAAGATCTTTCTACTTATCTCAAACGCCACAATGTGATCGGTTTGGCCGATATCGACACGCGCCGCTTGACGCGGTTGCTGCGTGAGAAAGGTGCGCAAAACGGCTGTTTGATGGCGGGTGATGCAATTGATGAAACGAAAGCCTTAGAACTGGCTCGCGCTTGGCCCGGCATCAAAGGCATGGATTTGGCGAAAGTGGTCAGCACCAAGCAGGCCTATCCCTTCAACGAAGGCACTTGGCAGCTGGGTGTGGGCTTTAATGACAGTGCGCAGCCAAAATACAAAGTGGTCGCTTACGATTTTGGCGTGAAACGCAATATTTTGCGTTTATTGGTGGAGAGCGGTTGCGAAGTGACCGTAGTGCCGGCGCAAACACCGGCCAGCGAAGTGTTGGCGATGAAACCGGACGGTGTGTTTCTTTCCAACGGCCCTGGCGATCCAGAGCCCTGCGACTACGCCATCAGCGCGATTGAGTCTTTTATCGATGCCAAAGTGCCGCTGTTCGGTATTTGTCTCGGCCATCAACTGCTCGCGCTCGCCTCTGGCGCTAAGACTTTGAAAATGAAATTTGGTCACCACGGCGCCAACCATCCCGTGCAAGATCTCGATTCTGGACAAGTGTTGATCACCAGCCAAAACCACGGTTTTGCGGCGGATGAAGCCACGCTGCCCGCCACGGTGCGCGTGACACACAAATCGCTGTTCGACGGCAGCTTGCAGGGCATCGCGCGCACCGATGTGCCTGCTTTCAGTTTCCAGGGCCATCCCGAGGCCAGTCCCGGTCCGCACGAGGCGGCCGATTTGTTCGATCGATTCATTGCGATGATGGCGGAAAGCCGTACAGCAGGAGAAAAAAATGCCTAAGCGTACCGACATCAAGTCCATCCTAATTCTCGGCTCTGGCCCCATCATCATCGGTCAAGCCTGCGAGTTCGATTACTCCGGCGCACAGGCGTGCAAAGCACTGCGTGAAGAGGGTTATCGCGTCATTCTCGTCAACTCCAACCCCGCGACGATCATGACGGACCCCGCGATGGCGGACGCGACCTACATCGAACCAGTGGAATGGCGCACGGTGGCAAAAATTATTGAGCAAGAAAAACCGGATGCGTTGCTGCCCACTATGGGCGGACAAACCGCGTTGAATTGCGCGTTGGATTTGGCGCGCGAAGGTGTACTACAACAATTCGGCGTGGAGATGATTGGCGCCACGGCGGATGCGATTGATAAGGCGGAAGATCGCCATCGTTTTGATAAGGCGATGAAAGCGATTGGTTTGGATACCGCGCGTTCCGGCATCGCGCACTCTTTGGAGGAAGCGTTACAAATTCTCGATCGTTTTGGTTTTCCTGTGGTTATTCGTCCGTCGTTCACCATGGGTGGTTCTGGCGGCGGTATTGCATACAACCGCGAAGAGTTTGTCGAAATTTGCGAGCGCGGTTTGGATTTATCGCCCACCAACGAGTTGTTGATTGATGAATCGCTGCTCGGTTGGAAAGAATACGAAATGGAAGTGGTGCGCGATAAAAATGATAACTGCATCATCGTCTGTTCGATTGAAAATTTTGATGCGATGGGTGTGCACACCGGTGACTCTATTACGGTTGCGCCTGCGCAAACATTGACCGATCGCGAATACCAAATCATGCGCAATGCCTCCTTGGCGGTGTTGCGTGAAATCGGTGTGGAAACCGGCGGCTCGAATGTACAGTTTTCCGTTAATCCTGACACGGGTCGTATGATTGTGATTGAGATGAATCCGCGTGTGTCGCGTTCATCTGCCTTGGCATCAAAAGCGACAGGTTTTCCTATTGCCAAAGTCGCCGCAAAATTAGCAGTCGGTTTTACGCTGGATGAATTAAAAAATGAAATCACGGGCGGTAGAACGCCGGTGTCGTTTGAGCCGTCGATTGATTATGTGGTTACGAAAGTGCCGCGTTTTACTTTTGAAAAGTTCCCCGATGCTGATCCGCGTTTAACCACGCAAATGAAATCGGTCGGCGAAGTGATGGCAATTGGTTCCAACTTCCAAGAGTCGCTGCAAAAAGCGATGCGCGGTTTGGAAGTTGGCTCTGCTGGTTTTGAATCGCGTTTGCCACAAGTGGAAGAAGGCGAAGAAGAAGCCTTGGATGTGGTGCGTCGTGAATTGAAAGTCGCCGGCGCTGAGCGTTTGTGGTACATCGCTGACGCATTTCGTCTCGGTATGTCAGTCGATGAAGTGTTTGAGGTCTCCAGCATTGACCGCTGGTTCTTGGTGCAAATTGCTGAATTAGTGCGCTACGAACAAGCGGTGCAGGAAGTATCACTGGATGACATGAATGCAGATTATTTGCGCTTGTTAAAACGCAAAGGTTTTTCTGATGCGCGTCTCGCTACATTGCTGAATGTGAAAGAAGAAGTAATTCGTGAGCTGCGTCATTCGCTCAATGTGCGTCCGGTTTACAAACGCGTTGATACTTGCGCGGCGGAGTTTGCTACTGACACTGCGTACATGTATTCCACTTATCAAGAAGAGTGCGAAGCCAATCCCAGTCAGCGTGACAAAATCATGGTGTTGGGCGGTGGTCCTAACCGTATTGGTCAAGGCATTGAATTTGATTACTGTTGCGTGCACGCGGCATTGGCCATGCGCGAAGATGGTTACGAAACCATCATGGTCAACTGTAACCCTGAGACGGTTTCTACCGATTACGATACTTCCGATCGCCTGTATTTTGAGCCGGTGACTTTGGAAGATGTGTTGGAAATCGTCGCCAAAGAAAATCCCAAAGGCGTGATTGTGCAATTCGGCGGTCAAACACCGTTGAAGTTGGCGCGCGCCTTGGAAGCAGCGGGTGTGCCGATTGTCGGCACGACACCGGAAGCAATTGATCGCGCCGAAGATCGCGAACAATTTCAAAAAATGATTGAGAAATTGCAGCTGACGCAACCGCGCAATGCCACGGTGCGCTCTGCGGAAGAAGCGGTACAAAAAGCGACTGAAATTGGTTATCCCTTGGTGGTGCGCCCTTCGTATGTATTGGGCGGCCGCGCGATGGAAATCGTTTACAAAGAATCTGAATTAAAAACTTATATGCGCGATGCGGTGCAAGTGTCGAACGATGCGCCTGTGTTGTTGGATCGCTTTTTGAATGCTGCGATTGAAGTGGATATCGATGCAGTATCTGACGGTAAAGAAGTGGTGATCGGCGCAATCATGCAGCACATCGAACAGGCCGGCGTGCATTCTGGTGATTCTGCCTGTTCGCTGCCGCCGTATTCTCTGCCTGCAACTGTGCAAGATGAAATGCGCGAAACCGTGAAAAAAATGGCGCGTGAGTTGAATGTAGTCGGTTTGATGAATGTGCAGTTGGCGTATCAAGACGACACCATTTATGTGATCGAAGTAAATCCGCGCGCGTCGCGCACCGTGCCGTTTGTGTCGAAATGTATCGGTGTGTCACTGGCGAAAGTTGCTGCGCGCTGCATGGTAGGGAAATCACTGGCAGAACAAAAATTCACTAAAGAAATTATTCCAACTTTCTTCAGTGTTAAAGAAGCGGTCTTCCCTTTTAATAAGTTCCCAACGGTGGATCCGATACTGGGTCCAGAAATGAAATCCACCGGCGAAGTGATGGGCACCGGCGAAACTTTTGCCGAAGCCTATGGTAAAGCGCAGCTCGGCGCGGGCGAAAAATTGCCGCGTAACGGCGGCAACGCGTTTATTAGCGTGCGTGAAGTGGATAAAGCGGGCATTGTGTCGGTAGCAAAACGCTTACGCGATTGCGGCTTTAATTTAATTGCCACACGCGGCACGGCGCGTGAATTGCAAGCGGCGGGTTTGGAAGTGGAAATCATCAACAAAGTGACGGAAGGCCGTCCGCACATTGTCGATATGATTAAAAATGGCAAAATTCAGTTAATCATCAACACCACAGAAGGTCGCCAAGCGATTGCGGATTCTTCCACCATTCGTCGCTCGGCGTTGCAGCACAAGGTGTACTACAACACCACGCTGGCTGGCGGTGAAGCGTCTTCTATGGCGTTGCAAATGAAAGCGGACACTGTCGTGCGGCGTTTACAAACACTGCACGGCACGGCGTGAATCGCGCATTAATCTCAGGTGAGGTGTGAGATGACAAAATTTCCGATGACGGTTGAAGGCGCAGAAGCACTGCGCGCTGAACTGGATAAATTGAAAAAAGAAAAACCTTTGGTATCGCAAGCGATTGCTGAAGCGCGTGAGCACGGTGATTTGAAAGAAAATGCGGAGTATCACGCCGCGCGTGAGCAGATGGGTTTTTTGGAAGGGCGCATACAAGACATTGAAGGTCGTTTATCGAACGCGCAAATTATTGATATCCGTACGATCCCTGTGGGTGTCAGAGTGATTTTTGGTGTTACAGTCACCATTATTCATTGTGAAAACGATACCAGTGTGACTTACAAAATCGTCGGTGAATACGAAGCCAATGTAAACTTAGGATTAATTTCACTGACATCGCCGATTGCACGCGCTTTGATCGGTAAAGAAGTGGGCGACATCGTTGTAGTTAAGACGCCGGCGGGCGATGTTGAATACGAAATCGAGAATGTGCAGCACATTTGATGGGCTGAATAATATCCAATGCAGCTTGGCATGGAATGAGAGCCGATACATATAAAACACAGCGTGTTATTTTTTTGGCGGCTTTGCTGCTGCTTTTTGTGTATCGCGCTTTTATTTTTTGGCAGCATGCTTTTCACGGCTTCGCTTGGGATTTTGCGATCAATCGCACAGCCGCTTTAGGATTACTTGAAGGAATTTCGCTGTACGATCGTGCGGCACTACATCAATTAGCCATGACGCAGACAGAAATGGGCGCGCGCATTTTTAACGGTCCATTCACTTCCTATATTGGTTTGCCAACCACCGCTATTTTCCATATTCCCTTTGCTTTGCTGCCTTTTGAAGTGAGCGTGTTGGTGTATCGCATTTGTGCAACGCTCGCCATGCTGGGTGCTGTGCTGTTAACGGGTTTGGCGTTGCCGCAAGAAAAACGCACAGTGGCGTGGGTTGCGGGTTTATTGTGTTTGAGTTTTTGGAATGCCAGCCGTGAATCTGTTTTTTTAGGGCAGGTGGATGCTTGGATTTTATTAAGTCTTGCTGCAACTATTTTTTTAGTGAGCAGAGAAAAATGGGTATGGGCAGGCGCAACTGTTAGCGTAGCTGTGCTGTTAAAAATCAGCCCCGTGTGGTTGTTGTTGTATTGCGTGTTGCAACGGCAGTGGCACATGTTGTTGGCGGCTAGTGGCTGTATTGCATTGGGATTGTTGCTGTCGCTTTCGTCTGCTCACGGACGCGATTTATTGCATTTTGTGACAGCGGTGCTCCCAGTATTGAGCGATAGCCCGCTCAATCCACAAAACCAATCACTCGGTGCGGCACTGGCGCGACTTTTTACAGAAGAAACCAACTGGCGATCATTTGCAGTCGGCATTGGTGCGTGGAAATGGATGGGTGTTGCAGTGAGTGCTGCATTGCTTGTTGTGTACTGGTGGCGTGAGCGTGCCACTCAGCAATATTCCGTGACTGCCAGCGGTTGCGCGGTAGCGATTTTCTGCGCGTTGTTTGCGGGGCCTTTGACTTGGGATCATTATCTTTCGTGGTCGATAATTGCGGTCATGTTGCTGGTGGCGTGTTTGTTCAAGAAGCAATGGTTGATACTATCCATCACGCTACTGCCTTTAACGAGTGCGGTGTTTTATCCCACGGTCGAACAAATCACAGCATATTTTGCGTGGCGGGTATGGGCTAGTGTGCAGATTTTTTCATTGCTGGTGGTGGCGGTGTGGTTGTTTGCGCTGCCCTCAGTAATCAATAATCAAAAAAAATAAATGAATGCCTAATAAGGACATTGCATGCAAGACAGTAAAACAACAAACGGCAATGAATACACCTACTGGTTGATTCTGGTGCTCGCTATTGCGGCCTGCCTGCGTTTTTATGCGCTAGGGCAGAACAGCATTAGTGCAGAAGGCTTATTCAATGTTTCTTTCTGTAATGCCGATGGCTGGTTTGCCATGACAGAAAAATACACAAGTAAAACTGGCTTGCCTTTTATGTATCCCACGCTGTTATGCCAGTTCGTTGATATGACCTCATCGGTGGATTTTTTTGTGCGTGCTTTTTCATCCATTGTTGGAGTGGGGTTAATCTTTGCGCTGTACTCTCTCGGTGCGCGTTTTTTGTCACCACTGACAGGCTTGTTGGCAGCTGTTGTAGTAGCCGTAGATTATCAAAGCGTTTTGATTGATCGATCGGTAACGCCGTACAGTCTATTTGCGTTGTTTTGCATGGCGCATTGGTATTTTTTTTGTTGTGTGGTGTTTGCAGAAAATCGTCAATCCACCCCCTTGAAGGTCGATATTGGGCAAGGTGATTTTTCCTTTAAGTTGTGTTGGTCTCCAGATAGTGGCTGCCATGCAGGTGTGTTGTTGGCTTTTTGGACTACGGCACTGCTAGCTTTTTATACCAACCCAACGGTCTTGATATTTTTTGTTATTGAAGGCTTGGCAGTCATTTTTCTTGTGGATAGGGAGAATAGAAAAAAATTGCTGCGTTGGCTGTGGCTCCCTGTTTTTTTGGGCGCCTTACCGTATTTGTACACTTTGTCTCAAAAAATTAACTGGGTATTAAAAAATGATCTTCTGGGTGTGTTTTGGGTAAACGCAACAAGTTTTTCCCGTGTGCCTTTCTTTTCAAAAGTGGATGCAGGTATTTTTTATTGGAATCTATTAGCGCTACTTGTTTCGTCGATAGCTATATTTTTCTTATTTGTTACAGGAAAGTATAAAAAAAGAAATCTAATATTTTTAGCGATATCAACAGGTTTGATTGCTTGTTCGTTTTTTTCAATGCTGTTTATTGGATTTTTAGATTCGAGGTCTTTCTTATTTTGTTGGTTGCTACTGGCATTACCGATAGTTGAATTTTTTGCCTATGCCATAGGTAGCATTAGTATTCCGTGGTTGAGGCATGGTGTACTAGGTATTTGTATTTTTGTGGTTGTAGTATTTCAGTCAGGTGTTAACGCGGGTAAGAGTGTGTATGCTGGTGGCATCAAAAAAGAAGGCGATAGAGGGTTTGAGTGGGCAGCTGAAATTATTGCAGGCGATAGTGAATTTATGCGCGGGCAAAGAATAATTTTTACCAATAGCTCGCTATTTAATTTTTATCTGGATAAGTTAAATGTTACGCAAAAAAATACGATATTGATAAAAAATAGTGGGGAGTTTGGTGCGGTTAACCCTGTGGTTGGCCGTGATTTTTATTATTTGGAGTTTTATGGTGGTGGCGGCATTGCGCCCTCTGGCCCTGTCTACGCGGCATTTTCTAGTCAATATCAAACCGTGTGTGTAGCCAATAAGAAACGGTTTCGCGTGACGCGTTTTTCAACGGTAGAAATCCCCAACGGCAAGCCTGCGGCAAATTGCAGTGACTACTTGAAAAAACAAGGAAGTTATTTGTGAAAGAAATCTTGGAGTGTCCATCTGCAATCAAAGAAGAAACCGCTTCGAAGTGGTTTCTGCCTGTGCTGGCTTTTTTGTTCATTGTTGCTGCAATAGAGCGTATTTACGGCATTGATAGACAAAGCTTGTGGAGTGATGAGTTATATGCAGTCACTGCGAGCTATAAAACTTTTGTGGATGCATGGCGTGAAAATATGTTGGTCGATGGCCATCCACCCGGCTATCTCTCGTTTATGTATTTTACATTGCCGATAACAGGCTATTCCGATTTTGGCGTGCGTATCCATGCGTTGTTATTCGGCATGGCGTGGATTCCTTTGGTGTTTGTTTTTTGTCGCCGCTGGTTTGGTGTGAGTGCGGCGCTAATGGCGACAGCGGTGGTGGCAAGCGCTTATAACGCGGTGTATTACAGTCAAGAAGCGCGCTCTTACAGTATGTTGATTGTGTTTAATTTATGGAATCTGATTTGCCTATTTGAAGTTCTCTTTTCCGATAAGCCACAGAGAAAACATAAAATTGGATTTTTGGTATCAACAACTATTTTGTTGTATCTGCATTACTCTGGCTTTGTTTTCTTGTGTGCAGAAGCTTTGTTGGTAGGCATTTTGTGGGTATTTTATAAACGCTATTCCTTGAAAGAGCTTGGTTTGCTATTCGGTATTCCTGTGCTGCTGTATTCGCCGTGGCTAGGGATTATGTATAACAACATGGTGCATACGCCGTCGAGCTGGGTGATGTCCGCTTCGGCTGAAGGTAAAGAAGCGTACTTTGCCTTGCAGCGCTTATTGGCGCCTGATGATGGGCATATGTCTTTTCACCTCTCAGCATTATTTTTAACTATTGCTGCGAGTGTCTGGACTTACATGCGACGCGGCATGTCGCGGCAGCTGTTGGCAGTGTGCAGTTTGTTTTTGTTGATGGTTGTTTTTGTATTGGCTTTTTATGTGGAGTCGCTGATAGCAACTCCGTTATTTGAAAAACGCTATTTTTTAATGGCTATGGTGCTAGAGGCGATATTGGTTGGTTGGCTGGGTAGTCAACTATTGGCATTGCTTGGTCGTTATTGGGAAAAGCCTTTGATTGTGCTTTCTGTGGTTATTTATTCCGTGTGGACCATTAATGCAAATGTGAAATCTGGTCTTTATAAAAATCTTGACAAGGATCCCGTGCGTGATGCGGTTGATATTGTTAAAGCGGATCTCAATAAAATGCCACAGGACACAGCCTACTCTGTTGTGATGACACATCCATGGTTTGAGCATTACTTGAGACAAAAAAATATTGCGTATGAGCAAAAGAAAAGAAATCGCTACTATTTTGTGTCACAGCAGTTCCCAGAACTGATGAAGTACTTTGATGCACACAAAGAGAAAAAGGTGTTGTATTACATTCTTCTGCGTGAGCCCAATGCTCAGGCGGCATTAATCCCGCTAATGCTCAATTATCAGTTGCTATCAAAAGCTTCTGCTACCATCGAAGCGGGGTCCATTGATGTTTACAAATTTGATCTTCAGGCAGAGCCGGATGAAGCGCAATTAAAAGTAGCGGGCAGCAATCCGAGTAACGATATTGCGCGCTGGGTTGCGCGTGATATTGGACAAAAAGATCCCTCCACTTATCGCGTGTTGTATACCCATGATTGGGTGTTGCCGTATTTAAAGCGCAACGGCGTGGTCGTGCCGGAAGGGCAAGAGGGTAGCTATGTAGTGAATGCGCAGGTGGGTAGCGTGTATCGTTATATGGATGAGCATCCGACCATCGACACTTTGTACTACTTAGCATTGCAAGAGCCCAACGCAGAGGGGGCGGAGTTGATGCTGCAGTTGCACTATCGCTTGGCAGCAGAGAAGACGGTGAAGACTAGCGTTGGTGATGTATCGATTCTGAAATTCCTCGTTAAGGAGTCGCCGATTGTAGACGAGGCCGCGCAGGCGCGTATGCGAGCCACGCCGGCCTATCAAGTGGTGACGCAAATGCAGGAAATGCTTGGGCAAGCACCACATGATTCAGCGGCAATTGCAACGGCAAACACTTGGTTGGAGCAGTATTTGAAGTTGGGCGGGTTGCCTATTGATGAAAGCTGGGCAGATCGTCGTTATCAGACTGCATCGAGTGCGGCGAGCCTCCAGCAGTCACTTCGTCAGCGGGTTGCGGTCACTTCGCTCTACTATGTCGCCTTGCGCAGTGCAGCGACAGAAGAGGCGGCGCGGGCGTTAGGTAAGATTTATGCTCAGGCGGAACATCGGTCGATTGATGCAGTGGCGGGCAGTATTGATATTTATCGATTTAACATCAAGCCATAGTGACGGCTGTGTCCGATATACTCGACGGTTGTAGTGAATGATAAAAATAATTTGGAATGCTTAATGAGCTCGCATAAATCGTATCTGTTGACCATCCTTGCTTGCCCGCGCTGCGAAACGGGCAGTGTGAAGCGTGTTAGTCGCGATGGACTGACGATACTGTGCTGCCAGTCATGCGGTGAAGAGTATTTGGTCACGGAAGATGGCGTTCCTCAGCTATTAAAAGATCCCTCTTTATTCACGCATTTAGAAGCCATTGATTACGATGACCATCACAATATTGACGATGAGCGCCGTGAAAAAGTTGCACACGATTGGAAGCAAGTATTTGACCGCCACCAATCGGTTAAAGGTGATGTGTTAGAAATTGGTTCTGGTACAGGCCAGCTCACTTGGGGGTTGTCGCACCGTTTTCCTTTTATGTCGGTCAGTGCCTGCGATATTTCTACGAAGTTTTTGCAGAAAGCGGCAGGAGTGGTTGGTACAGATGGCGTGCCTGTTCGCTATTACGCCTGTGATGCCAATTTTTTACCGTTTCGCGATAACAGTTTTGATTTGGTTGTAGGCCACAGTGTTCTGCATCACTTTATTGATTATCAAAAAATTATTCAAAAAGCTCAGTAAATTATTGCGCCCAGGCGGCCAGGCGATTTTTTATGAGCCGGTTTTGCAAGGGAAAATTATCATTGCTTTTGTCGGTGATTTGATGCGTCGCATTGAGCGGCGCACTGAATGGGGTGTTTTAAGCGAGAAAGATGATCAGCGTATCAATCGCATGACGCGTCACATCATGAAAGGAAAATGGATAGGCGATAATCGTGAGCGCCTAGAAAAATGGAAGACAAATATGTCTTTGATATTCATGAAATGCGAAAAGTTGGCATAGAGGCTGGTTTTGAAATCATGGATTACAACAATGTGGAGATGACGGAAAAGGGCTATCGTCACTATGTAAACCAGCATTTATTAATGGAAGGCTTGGCGCCAGACACGATCCAGCAGTTTGCATTTATTGCCAATGCTTATATGAGCACGATCGGAGAGATGACGCCTAATGATATGGTGACACCGATGGGCTATTTTATTTTCAAGAAAAAATAATTTAATAAAACAGATGATTCAGGAAGCAGAAGAATGAGCATCAACAAAATTAACGATCTTTCTTTGCACAACAGCGCCATTGCAGCCGAACTGCACAACGCAGCAGGGCGGGTTATTGATAGCGGCTGGTATGCCATGGGACCAGAAGTCACCGCATTTGAAAAATCTTTCGCTGCGTATTGCGGTGTGGCAGACGCTATTGGTGTTGCTAATGGCACCGAAGCCATTGAGTTGGCGCTGCGCACCGTAGGTGTGGATTGCAATGATGAAGTGATAACGGTTGCCAATGCGGGTTTTTATTCCAGCACGGCGATTCGTGCCATCGGTGCAAAGCCCGTGTATGTGGATGTGTTGGAAAAAAACTTTTTAATGGATCCTGATTGCGCGGCAGCAGCCATCACGCCAAAAACTAAAGCAATCATTGTCACGCATTTGTTCGGTCAGCTGGCGGATATGGATCCGCTGTGTGCGTTAGCCAAAAAACATGGCATTGCTTTAATTGAAGATTGCGCGCAGTCGCACGGTGCACAAGCAGCAAACGGTAAACGCGCAGGTAGTTTTGGTGATATTGCCGCCTTCAGTTTTTTCCCAACAAAAAATTTAGGCGCGTTGGGTGATGGTGGCGCAGTGGTGACATCCAAGGCTGAATTGGCGGCGCGCGTGCGGAGCTTGCGGCAGTATGGCTGGACAATGAAATACACAGTCGCTGATAGCGGTGCGCGCAATAGTCGTTTAGATGAAATGCAGGCAGCACTGCTGTCCGTAAAATTGCCACTGCTTGATGGTTGGAATGAAAAACGCCGCGCAATCGCCAAGCGTTATGCAGAAAAAATTCAACACAAAGCAGTACGAGTCCCGAGCATTACCAGTGTTGATCATGTAGCACATTTGTATGTTATTCGCACTGCGCAACGTGATGCACTGAAAAAACATTTACACGATCATGATATCGCCAGCGATATTCACTATCCGGTAGTGGACTACCATCAGCCTGCGGCTCGTGCAGCGTATGCCACCGTTTCTTTGCTCGTCAGTGAAAAACTGCGCGATGAAATTTTGACGTTGCCGTGTTATCCAGAGCTGACATTGGATGAAGTGGATGTGGTTGCGCAATGCATTAATAGCTGGATTGTCTGATGTACTCGCTCATCATTCCGGTTTATAAAAATGAAGGATCCATTCCTGATTTGTTAGCTGTTTTGTCCGATATGAACACTAAGTTGGCGGATAAGCTGGAAGTGGTGATGGTGGTGGATGGCAGTCCTGACAATTGCTACAGCATTTTGCGTGAACGACTGCCAGAAATGCCTTTTACTTCGCAGTTATTGCTGCATTCGCGCAATTACGGCTCATTCGCCGCTATTCGCGCAGGTATGCAAGTGGCGAGTGGTAATTATTTTGCTGTGATGGCAGCAGATTTACAGGAGCCGCCGGAGTTGGCGTTAGAATTTTTTCAGCTGCTGGAAGCGGATGAGGCAGATGTGGTGGTGGGTACGCGTGATGCGCGCAATGACCCGCTACGCAGTCGCTGGTCATCCGAAATTTTTTGGTGGGTTTATCGCAAATTTATTATTAAAGAAGTTCTACTGGCGGCGTTGATATGTTTGGCTGCAACCGCCAGTTTCTGGCAAACGAGTTATTGTCCTTGGATGAATCTACCAGCCCGCTGATTTGGCTTGTTGTTTTGCTAGGGATTTCGTCGCAAAACCGTCGCTCATCAACGCGAGAACGACACGGCGTCAGTGCGTGGACATTCAAGAAAACCAATTATTAATACAGCATTTTTCTTTCGGATTTGCCATTAAAGTTGTTTTGATTTTGGTGGGTGCAGGTATTGTTCTCTGTACTTTTGGTATGCTAGTTCTTCTATTGAAAGTAACAGGTTGGGTAGTAGAGGTGCCAGGTTATACCGCTACAGTGTTGATCGTGTTGTTTTTTGGCGCACTGAATACCGCAAGGTATTGGATTGCTCGGTGCGTATGTGCGGGCGCGCTTATGCCAACACGCAAGGTAGACCGATATCCGTTGTGATGTGCAGAGTCTTTACAGGAAAAAGCGCGATAACACCTACCCGCAGATAAAGAACTATAAGAGGGGATTCCGTGGATTATTTTGTTCATGCACAAGGTATTTTCGTGATAGCAATAACATTGGCAAAGGCTCGTTATTTGGGCTTTGCGCATGTACTGCCTGGCGCGAGATTGGGCAGTGAGCTGCAATATTTGTGATCATGTTTTTACGAATGATGTAATTCTGGCGATCGTGTTACCGAAATGTGGCGTGCAGCTGGGATGGCATTACTGTTGAAGACGATGTTTTTATCGGCCCTAATGCCACTTTTTGCTCAACGATCCGTTTCCGCGCAGTAAACAATATCCAGAAAAATTCCCGCGCACAGTGATTAGTCGTGGTAATCCATTGGCGCAAATGCCACTATTTTGCCAGGCTCACCATTGGCCAACACGCCATGATTGGCGCGGGCTCTGTGGTAACGCGCTCAGTGCCGGCGAATGCGATTGTTGTTGGAAATCCTGCGCGTATTGTTATTACAGGCATTGGAAGACAATTCGCCAAAACAACTGATGTCGGCGCTGCATTTGCGGATACAGATAAGCCGGGTGTGCGTGAAACCACGTCAAAGGTGTAACGCCAGACACCATGCCACTCGTTACTGATTTACGCGGTAATTTAACGCAGGTGAGTTTAAACAACATATTCCTTTTCCTGTGAATCGTTACTTTATGGTGTTTGATGTGCCGAGCGCAGAAAACACGCGGTGAGCACGCCCACAAGATCTTGCCATCAGTTTTTAATCTAGCAAAGGTAGTGTCAGTGTCGTAAGGAGACGATGTGAAAACGCATAGAGTTTTTATTACAGAGACCTAATCAAGGTGTATTTTTACGGCAAGGACTTGGGGTATTCAGTACAAATATTCTGCAGATGCTGTTGTTGGTATTTACATTACAGCGCTGAAGACTATATTCGTAATTACAACGATTTTTGCATTTGTTAATCAAGATATAAATAGCTGTGCATACAGCGGCGGAAGAAGTATGTCTGATTTAAAACAATGAGATGCAGCGTTGATAAAATTGCCGGCTGTGGCTTTACTGGTTTTGAGTGCTTGTCTCAGGGTATAGTCAATAACAAAGCTGACTAGGTTTTTACTCCTCTGTGTATTGGTGTGTTGGTCACGCTGGCGATATTTTTACATTCTCTGGACCAGATTCAGAAAACCACGCTGAATTCGGCGCAAAAAGGCGGTTGGTCAAGCAGGGCGCTGGGGAATGTATGTGCTGAGGTGCATTGCTGTTGCCTGATGCGGTTATGCCTATTATTCCTATACTCGATAGCCGTGGCTGGTGCCGTGGTTGGCGCAGTATTTTGTGTATTACTTTATCGCCAGTACGCAGTGGCGGCAGATTATGTCGCCGCGCCGTTTCTATCACGGCCCAGTTATTTACTTTGCGTTTTATTTCACAACGCTACATGGCTTGGTATTGCTTTCGCGGTATCTGGCTTTGGTATGTACCTGCTAACAAAAAAGAGTATGGTCGACAACAATAGCTGCTGCAGTATGTTTCTGTTTTAGCATAGCCATCTATCAAGCCATACTGCCATTATTGGCTGCTATTTTTTCCTTGTTTATTGTTTCTTTGATTATTGCATCCGATGCAAGGAAATTGAGATGCTTAATTGTCTACGCTATTCATTTTGTAGCAGCAGTTATTGTCGGGTATGTTGCGATCGTCCTGATTAATAAATTGTTGGTGTTGCATTACAATCAATGGCCGTTTGATTCTTGGTTACATTACAATTTTATAGAACTATCAATTCACAAAGAGCTATTTAATCGAGGCTTTAGAAAAACCTTATTGCGGCAAAACTACTACGTTATACGGGCGGAAAAAGATTACTACCTGTATAATCCTTGGTTAGTTTGAAACTTTTGTTTGCTGCACCTGTCTGGCGACATTGTTCCGCATCATTTGTGCGCCTGTGGCATGGGGATTTCGTGTATTGGCATTGTTGTTGTTGTTGCGCAGCCATTGCCGCTCCGATGGCGATGATAGCGGCGAAACAATGGCTATATGCCGCCTCGTACCGTACTGGTGTTCCACAAGTGCTAGCAGGGCTTGTGTTTTTTATGGATGGGTGTGCGCAGCAATGTAGTGCGTCTATCGCTGCGCTACTTCAACCGTTGGTGCCCGTTCTCTATACAATTTTTGCGTGGCGAATAACGTTACGCATTTTTCAAACCATATGGTGGTAGGCAGATCGTGAGTTGTTCCACCAAAATTCAACAGCAAATTGCTAAGGTGTTGCCAAAAATTGCTCCAGTGAATGACCCTAACGCCTCGTATCCCATGGAGCTGGTTGGATGGATTGAATATCCAGAAACACCCATCTTCACACAGCGAGAAGTGGTTGGTGCTTCTTTTTATAAGGGCTGTTGGCGATGTTGGGCGCACGGAAGGCTTATTTAAAACGATGGGTATTGTGAAACATCGCGCTGCAACCCGGTGAAGAGCGCTTGTCTGTAATTGAACAAGGCAAAGATGATGCCATCGTAGCCTATGAGGGCTCAGTGGATGTAATTAATGGCGTCATTGTGATCAAGTTTCGTGGAAGATAACCAATCAGCTGATGGTGATTTGCCAGCCACCATTGAATGCAACGGAAGTGTGTAAAAAATATTACCCGGCAGTGACGCACAGAGATAGGCGCTATGACAACTTTATTTGATGCATCACCACAATGCTGTGATGCCGACGGTTGAGTTACGGAAGCTACGAATGCGCCGAAAATATTCGTGATATGGCAGACTTGCGCTCCCGTCGGAGACTATCTTTGGTTCAGCCTGCCAATGTGCTTCGATGAAAAAGGCTGAGAGTATTGTAATTCTTCAGTGTAGCATTTGCGCTTTAGTGTTCTTTGTGCGCATATGTATGGTGGCGCTTTATTGAAACAGCATCAAGCCTGTCAGCGCAAAAAAGTCATGACTTATTGCTGATGAGTTTGCTAGTGCATGCAGTATTTTTGTGACCAACAATTTTTATCACGCTGTCCGACCCACCTTCAGCGGTAATGCTGTTGTTTGGTTTGGGTCTGCTGGTTCTCTGTAAACTCCATAAAGGGTCAGAACACGGCAAGTCTGGATTGCTGCTACTGGCGGGTATTTTTCTAGGGTTTTCTGCATGGGTGCGAGCGTTCTATCTTTATCCTGTTTTGTTTTGTGCTGGTATTTTTCTTGGCTATTCCATAAAGGTCGGCAGTGGAAAGAGCTTTTGTTGTTGGTTGCATTGATTCCAGGCGACACAGTTTTTTGTTATGCACGTTTATGGGACATTCAGTTATTTACAGCAGGACACGCAAAACGAGTGGGATGGTGCATCTTAATGCGCCTTTTATTGGGTTTTGATACTGTGATGCCGAGGAATGGGTATTTTTGGTATCCGCAACACTGCGAATCACAGGTGGGGATTTTGGGGGGCTTGATAAGGTAAACATAGAGAAGTCTTATGTGTTATCTCCGAGTGTATTCGCTTTATTTGGGAACATATGAAAATAAAACCTATATTTATTCCGATGCCGGAAGTTACTTGGTGCGCTAATACCTCGAGAATGTCGGCGATATTAAAGCGGATTGGTTTTCAAATTTAGCATGGGAAGGTGATGTGGCAATGTCGCCTAATGGGCAGCAAACGGCGGATAACCTCAATGTTGTTACTCAGAAAAGGGGGGGAGTGGTGATACTGTCTTGCGGTGCTGCCGCTAAGGGACGCCAGACATTTACTTTAGTGTTGGTTGGTGGTCGCCAAAGCCTAAAACAATCAATCGGCAACTGCTGCATGAAGACGACCATGCTATTTGCAAAGAAGCAGTTTTTTATATCGGAAAAACCTCCCACGCTACTTTGTTACGGGTACAACAACAAAGACTGGCTATACGATGTGAATATTGGGCGCACTCCTTACGCAGAGGATGTGACTTCAAGTTCGGTCGCGAAGCAGGTGATTTTTTCTATGTGGGGCGCGGAATTAGAACGGGGTGATAGATAACACGGCATATTGATGCCGCAGGAAAATTACACCAAGCAGTGTGCGTCAGTGGGCGCCTTGGTTATTGGTGATAAATGCGTTTGCATTCTTTATCGTTGCGATAATGCTGTTTAGGTTGTGTTGCTTTCTGGTTCAGAACGAAGGTGGGCATTGCCAGTTACATTTTTTGCTGCTGAAAGTTGGCAGAAAGTGTTGCCATTATTCCTGAACAGCGGTTTGCAACGGGCTGGATGATTGTGCTTTGGTTGTCCACGAGTGCAACGCTACTGGTATTTTTTCGATACACATTACCATCGTATCTAAAAAGGTATACTCAATAGCTATTCTGTTAGTTTTTTGCTGGGCATGATGAGATACACAGTGGCCGGTATGAGTGTACTAGTAGAAATAGCAAAATAACATAAATTTTTCGCAGCGTTTACCGTGCCGCTTTGGAAGATGACATAAAAAATAATAAATACTTTGTGACAGATGATCGAAAGTAGCTGGCTGATAGAAGAAATTTTATTGTTATTTTGTGAGCGTCTTGTTGCGAATCACAAGCAAGACGAGAGCAATCAGGATGACCATTACAGGAGGGCCGCAAAAAACTGTAGTTGGCGGATTTTCAATGCGCTGCCCAGTGCGTTCTTTGATAGTGCGCAACAGGCGCGTAACGCCCTTTTTCAACTTGGCCACATGTAAATCAAATACCCAGTTTTTTGTTGTCGGAGAACTTTAATGGCAAGCAGCCCAAATGCGGTGGGCTGGTTAATCAATGCGTTCAGTTTGCTGCAGTCGTCGGTGGGCGCATCTAACTCTGGACAGGCGTGTGTTTTTTGTAGCGCTGCATCGTAGCCATTCTTTCCGCCATTACTTTACAGCTTTTTGGCAGGTCAGAAATTTCTTAAGGTGATTTCGTAGCCAGAAACTGCCAGCAGTGAACCAGTAAAAGTTAATATTATTAGTGAACCATGGATGCATTGCGAGGCGTATACCAATTGGCCGCCTGCAATATCAGAGGAAGTGTTGTGCACAGCAGTAAGGCGGGAATAATGCTCCAGCGTTTCTTGAGAGAGCATAATTGATATAGCAAGCACAGCAATACGCACAGAGCCAAGGCATGTATTGTTGTTTAGAAAAGCTTAAGCCCAGCAGTCCTTATTAAAAGCACCCATGAAGCCGTAACTGGTATTGCTAGCGCTCAAGTTACTACACCACTAAAATTAATGCCAATACAAAAAGTACACCGCAGAGAATTCTGTGTAGAAAGTGCTCATATACAGTGATGCTTTGGGTCTGACAAAATGACTGCAGTGATTTACAGCGGCATTGGTTAGTAATGCGGGATATCGCGTTCCGATAGAAAAAAATAGACTGGCTAATAAAATAGTCACAGAAAGAAAAATGGCTTTCACAAGGCCAATATTAATGGAAACCAGTGTTTCATCAGTGAAATGATTTTTAAGTTTTGCTAACCTTTATTCCGATACTGGTAAACACATCTGAGCTGGGAAAGCAAGGCGTATTGACGTGCTTATTCAATGAATAGCGTCGAATTGAAAGTATTGTGCTTTATTGGTAATATCAACAAACTTATCGGCAGGCCAAATTTGATGGCAGGTCAGGCGAATCATGTCGTAGTTATTCGCATACGAGCAATGGGGCTGTGAGTGACTAAATCCGAATATGCGGCCGATGCCCATAACAAAACAAACAGGTGCAGCCACGTAATAAGGCGCCACAGGTGAGGTCTCGACGGCGTGTTCATTCGCTATCCTTGCCGTGATAAATGTGGTAGCCGTCAAAGTCTGCGCCCTTACCGCCAACGGCCTGCTTTCGGATCTCCCGTTTGCTGCATCTCTTGCTGTAAGCGTTGTTTCAAAGATTCTTTGATCGCTTTAAATTCTGGGTTGTTAGCAAGGTTATTTAATTGATAAGGATCGCGATCAATGGCGTACAGTTCTTCTGCGGGGCGTTTATCTGCTGCTAAGCGCCAGAATTTTTCGTATTGCGCGCGGTCTGCAATGGTTACTTTACTCGGGGATCCGTCATCAATATCTGCCAAGTTTGGTGGTCGCCCGGCAGGCCAGCGATCGGGTGCCAAGTTGGCAATATAGAGAAATTTATCTGCATGAATAGCGCGAGAAGGATAGCCGCGTCGTTCTAGACGCGCGCCGCCAATGTGGCGCTCAAAACCAGAAAACGCACTATCGCGATTTTTATCAATGCGCCCAGATTTTTCGGCAAATAATTGTTTGCGAAAGCTGCGTCCAGTCATTGCGGCAGGCGGTGTAATGCCTGCGAGATCAAGAAATGTAGGAGCGATATCTGTCAGGCTAATAAAGTCGGTTATGTCTCGATGCTCGGTAACAGCATCGCCCCAGCGCACAGCAAAGGGTTCGTGCGTACCGTATTCATAGTTGGTGCTTTTTGAGCGTGGAAACGGCATGCCGTTATCAGAGGTGTAAACAATGACAGTGTTATCCAACTCACCGCGCGATTCCAATAATTGCAAAATATCGCCCAGTTGTTTATCAAAATATTGAATCTCGTAGAGGTAGTCCGCAATGTCATTACGCACCGTTGGAACATCAGGGAGAAATGGTGGCACGATAATTTTATCTAATTTTATTTCCCCACTTTTTGCGCCAATGCCTGTTTGAAATTCGCGATGAGGTTCGGTGGGTGAAATCCAAAAAGAAAATGGCTGATCCGGTTTTTTTTCATCAAGAAATTGCTTGAAGTTATTGAGCATGTCGAACTGCGTGTACTCAGGTCGTGCATTACTTCTAATTTGGTTATACGCAGGGCCTGCTGGGTTGCCTAGTAATGCTTTGCCAGGTCCCCAGCCTTTACCGGTGTAGCCAATTTTGTAGCCATTTTTTTCTAAAATTTGCTGATAGGTAGTTAGCGATGAGGGAAACTCTCCCCATAATTGTCCAGCAGACCCTAAACGCCAAAAATGTTGCCCAGTCAAAATGGCTGAGCGCGATGCAGTGCAAGTGGGTGCGCTGGCGTAGGCATTGCGAAAGTAAACACCTTCGCTGGCGAGGCGATCAAAATTGGGGGTGCTGACGGCTGGATAGCCAGCAAATGAAGTGTGCTTCCAAGATTGGTCATCGGTGATAACCAATAAAAAATTGGGGCGCTCTAGGGATTTTGGCGGCGGCGTTTTACTAAAGAGCGTATTGCCCAGTAGCAGGCCAATAACAGCCGTAGTAGCCAGTAGAAATTTGAAGCGTATTGAAGAAGACAAAGTGTTGCTCCTCGATGTATGGGGCGCGGTGCAGAATCGTGGAAGTGTAACCACAAGCGCGAGTAGCGTCAGCACTTCCATTCTTGTGCGCGGCAAGCTGCTAGAATTCTTTGACTATTTTGTGGAACAAGCTGTATGCATCTTCATTTTCTCGGCATTTGTGGCACCTTCATGGGCAGCCTCGCCATGTTGGCGCGTGAGTTAGGTCACACCGTGACCGGCTCGGATGCCAATGTCTACCCGCCCATGAGCACGCAATTGCAGCAGCAGGGCATTGCACTCACCGAGGGCTACGATCCCGCGCAGCTGCAACCAGCGCCAGATTTAATCATCGTCGGCAACGCCATGAGTCGTGGCAATCCTTGTGTGGAATACATGTTGGATGCTGGGTTGCCCTACACATCGGGCCCGCAGTGGCTGTGTGATCATGTGTTGCAAGGGCGCTGGGTGCTGGCGGCGGCGGGCACGCACGGTAAAACCACCACGGCAACCATGCTGGCTTGGGTGTTGGATTACGCAGGCATGAAGCCCGGATTTTTAATCGGCGGCGTGCCGCAGTGTTTTCCTGTATCAGCTCGCCTAGGCGAGAGTGATTTTTTTGTTATCGAAGCGGATGAATACGACAGCGCATTTTTTGATAAGCGCAGCAAATTTATTCACTATCGACCTCGTACCGCGATCTTAAATAATTTGGAATTTGATCACGCTGATATTTTTGATGATTTGAGCGCAATCCAAAAACAATTTCATCATTTAGTGCGCACAATTCCACAAAATGGCTTGGTGATTTCACCGCAGGGTTGTGATGCATTGGATAATGTGTTGGCGATGGGCTGCTGGACACCTTCACAAAAAATAGGTGAAGGTGGTGATTGGTCTGCGAAAAAATTGCTCAGTGATGGATCGCATTTTTCGGTGTTGCTACAGGGTGAGGTAGTCGGCGAAGTGCAGTGGCAGCACAGCGGTGAACATAATGTTAGTAATGCCTTGGCGGCTATTGCAGCTGCGCGGCATGTCGGTGTTGCACCTAATGTTGCTTGTGCTGCATTGAGCGCGTTTGCTGGTGTGAAGCGACGATTAGAATTATTGTGCGATGTGAAGGGTGTGCGTGTTTACGATGATTTTGCGCATCACCCAACCGCTATTACTACGACGCTGAATGGTTTGCGTGAACGCGTCGGTAAAGAAAAAATTATCGCTGTATTAGAACCGCGCTCAAATACTATGCGCATGGGTGTGTTTCGCGAACAAATTGCTCCTGCGCTAGATGTGGCAGACGAAGTGGTTTTTTATCAGCCTAAAAATGTGGATTGGGCGCTGTCGGATGTTGCAGCGCAATGTCGTGCGCCAGCACGAGTGGTAGACGATATTGATCAACTGGTAAAAGAGTTGGCAGCTAGTGCAGGTGCTACACATATTTTGATTATGAGCAATGGCGGCTTTGGTGGCTTGCATCAAAAATTAGTCGCTAGTTTAAATTTGCACGCTTAGCGTTCGCTCTCTATGAAATATCCATGGCAAAGTTCACATGCAGGGTGCAAAAAAAGCTGGTGGAATATTTATGGATGGCTAATAAGTGGTTTGTGCGTCTGGCTATCTCTGCGCGTTCTTTACTATGCGATGTTTATTTGGCTGACGCCGATGCGGGAAGAGGTCAGCCTCCTGCATTATATGGCGTGGTTAATAGATGAAAGAAGCTTTACCCCTTATAAAGATGTATTAGACCCAGCATTTCCTGGTTCTATTCTTTTTCATATGGCGATTGGACGCAGCTTGGGCTATAGCGACATTGCCTTTCATTTTGCTGATTCTTTTTGGCTTTCTTTGATGTGCGTTGCGACTGGATTCCTCGTTCGTCCATTTGGACTTCGTATAGTTGCAGTATGCGTTACTGCATGGATGGCAGTTTATTTTAGCTATGGACCTGCAATGTCATTGCAGCGCGACTATGTAGGTATTTTGCCCGTAGTGTTGGCGCTTGTGTTGGCTATAAATATAAAAAATAGGTGCGCGTGGAAATTGTTTTTGATAGGCGCTTTATTTGGACTTGCCACATCCATTAAGCCCCACCTAATTATCGGCGCGCCGGTGGTTGCTTGTGCGTATTTTGCCCAAAGAAGTGGTGATAAATATCTAAATGCAAAATCGGTTCTTGTTGACACTTTCTGGGCAATTTCTGGATTGTTATTCATCTTCGCAGCTTTGGTCTTTTGGTTGTATAGCCAAAATGGGCTCGTAGCTTTTATAGATATGCTTTCGCAGAATATGTTGGTGTATATGCGGGACGATGGGATACGGAGTGATCTGTGGGCGATGCTGGCGCAAACATCTTTGTCTGATTGGGTAAATCAAAATATACCCACTGATTTGGGTGGCGGAAATATAACGGCATCACCTTTGTTTTGGCAATTTAGCAACATTTCCGCACACTTATTGATGGCTTTTTTAGATTGGGGTATTCCTGCTTGTTTGGGCTTGGGTTGGGCATTTTCTCAAATAGATAAGAAGGCGGAGCAGAGGGTATATATAAAAATTTTGTTAGCAATGACGGTTGTGTATTGGTTGTATCCAGTATTGGCGAATAAATACTGGAATTATCATTGGATGCCCTTTCGATATTTTGCATTGTTGTGTTTTTGTTTGCTGTTAGTGCCTTCAACTAAGTCAGGCATGCGAGGAGTAGTTTCATCTTCCATGGCTTTGATATTATTTATTTGGATCATGTATGGAAAAATGTGGCCGCCCAATGGCTCAAGCGTACAAGAAAATTTTGCAGAGTGGCAGAAAAATAAATTTTCTCAAAACAGAGATTCATCTGACGATATTGCACAATTTTTACAAATGCATCTTAATGCTGGGGATGTCGTGCAGCCTATCGACGAAGGTGGTCCTGTCATGCGAGGGATGTTATTGGCCAAAGCTACACTGGCAACGCCCTATATGACATATCGCCAACTACTCGTGAATGAAAGCCATCCCGTTGTGCAGCAGGCTCGCCAACAGTTTCTTGATAAAATTCACCAGAATCCACCTCGATTTTTTATTAATACCTACACAGCGCCTCAAGCTTCATTTTTCGGAGAGCGTTATCGATTTGAGGTATTGGATACGCTGTTGCAGCAGGACTACCATCCAGTGTTGAATAACTGTGGGTCGACGCGATGCTTCCTGACAATCTGGGAGAAAAACAAGCCATGAAGTTGACGACATTGACAGAGCGCATCCGCGAAAACAGCAAAGCGATGCGAAAATCAGAACGCAAAGTTGCCGATTATGTGCAAAACAATTTAAGTGATGTGATCAATATGCGCATCGTAGATTTGGCGGCGCAGGCGGATGTCAGCGAGCCAACAGTGGTACGTTTTTGTCGCGCCGTTGGTTGCGACGGTTTTCAAGAGTTTAAGTTGGCATTAGCGCAAGAGTTGGCCTTGAGTCAGCGGTTCGGGCGCGTGGCGGTGACCGATTCTGATTCCGTTGCTGATTTCAGCCATAAAATTTTTGATGCCACGATTGATACGCTGTTAAAAGTGCGTGATGGCTTGAATGCCGCTAATTTGAGCAAAGCAATTACAGCATTGACGAATGCTAACCGTGTGGAGTTTTACGGTTACGGCGCTTCGGCTGCCGTTGCTGCTGATGCACAGCACCGTTTCTTTCGGTTGCAATTGGCTGCCGCTGCTTACGCGGACACACACATCCAAACCATGTCGGCTTTGTCATTGCAAAAAGGCGATGTAGTCGTGGCAATTTCGCAAAGTGGCCGCACGCGTTCACTGCTGGATATTATTGAATTGGTAAAAGATGTCGGTGCCACCGTCATCGGTATGGCGCCATCGGGAACGCCGATTGCGGAAGCGGCGAGCATTCCTCTGTGTATTGATGTGGAGGAGGAACTGGAAATTTATACGCCGCTGTCGTCGCGTATTGCGCATCTGACGGTCATGGATGTTTTAGCCGTGGGTGTGGCGCAGCGCAAAGGTTCTCGTCTGCAAGGACATTTATTCCGTTTGCATGCAGGTATGAAATCATTGCGTGTGCCGGATGCTGAGTGACGGAGTGCGATAAAACAGCATGACAAAAACAGCGGATGTGATTATTCCTGTCTATAACGAGAGAGAAAACTTGCAGCCGTTATTGCAGCGCCTCTCTGCGTTACCTGTTTTTGATGCCCTGCATTTAATTTTTGTTGATAACGCCTCGACCGATGGCAGCGCCGATTTTTTGGCGGCGGTCCAAAACATTTCTCTGGTTCGACATGGAAGTAATCGCGGTTACGGTGCGTCTTTGCGCAGTGGTATGGCTGCCGCGATTACTGATCGTTGGCTAGTATTGGATGCAGATGGTGAATATCCACCGGAGTGCATTCCTGATTTGTTGATGGCTTTGGAAAAATCTCAGGCTGTGTATGCCAGCCGCTTACTGGGTAAATCTTCAGCGGTAAGTGCGGGTATGCCTTGGTTTAAATGGTTGGGCAATAAAATTATTTCTGGTTTATTTAATGTGTTGTTTCGGCAACAGGTGACAGATTTGTATACAGGCTGTAAAGCTTTACGGCGCGAGAGTATGCAAGGGATTTATTTGCAGCGCGACGGCTTTGAACAAGTGTTGGAGTTGGCTGTTGGCTTGGCGCAGCGCGATATTGTGATTGCAGAAGTTCCTGTCAATTTTTCACCGCGTCAGTGCGGTGCGTCAAAAATGTCGCACGGTGCGGAAACGCTCAAGTTTATTTTTTGGTTGTTGTTTTATCGGTTAAGGAAGCGGCCCAATGAGTGATGCGCCTGAACCTCTATGGGGACTGATTCCCGCTGCGGGCAAAGGTTCGCGCGCCGCGCCGTATACAGAAAATCAACATAAAGCATTGTTAGCCATCAATGGTATGCCGAATATTGAGCGCATCATTGCCATCATGCGAGATGACTTAGCAATCAAAAATATTGTGATTGTGATTGGTCATCTCGGTGAGCAAATTTGTCAGCATTTGGGTGATGGTTCTCGTTTTCATGTGCATCTGCATTATGTAGAGAACACGGATCTCGACAAAGGTTGGGCGTGGTCGGTTTTGTTATCACGGCAATATATTGCTACACATTTTTGTATCATGTTGTGCGATGAATGCTACCTCAGTGCGAATCATGCGGAGTTATTGGCTGTGCCTTGGCGCGAGGCTTTATTCACTTGCGCAAGTATGAAAGTGGATGATGCGGAGTTGATTCGCAAAAATTATGCGTTGATTGCATGCAATGGCGTCTTGCAACAATTGCAAGAAAAACCCGTGGTAGTGAGTAATGATGCAATGGGAACGGGAACTTTTATCTGTTCGCCAAAGATTTTCCCTTGTATTGAACAAGCGTACCAAAAATCTTCTACAGTAGATTTTGTCACTCTACTGAATGATCTATTGCAAGCGGGTGAGCGCGGACAAGCTTTTTCTCTAACAGGCACTTATGTGAACATCAATGATCGCGACTCCTTGGCTTTAGCGCGTTATCACGATCGCAATGTGCATTTTGCAAGCAGTCGAAAAGCGCTGCTGATTTATGCGGAAGGTGACGAAGAAAATATTGCTTTTACGATAGAGCGATACCGTGAGCTATCAGTATTTGATGAAATTTTCGTGGTGCTGCCTGAGCAAAATTTGTTGTTATCTGTCGTGCAAACGATGGGCGTATCTGCCATTCTCTGCCCTACTGGCTGTGTGCGTTATGGTGAGAAATTGCATTACGCCATAAAAAATGTGCAGGCCGATATAATTGCGTTGACGGAAGCGGATTATTCTTTTTCTGCACGCGACATCAGCAAACTGTTTGCTTACTTGTGTGATGCTGACATGGTGATCGGCACGCGCACCACGCGACAGTTGATTGAGCAGGATTCCACGATGCGCGGCTTATTGCGCATGGCGCATACCGCACTAGGTAAGCTGGTGGAAATGTTGTGGTGGGATCGTGAGGCTCGGTTTACCGATGCAGGCTGCACGCTGCGCGTTTTTTGGCGCAGCACTTGGGATGCCATTGCGCCTGAGTTATCGGCGCGTGGGCCAGAGTTTTCTGCCGAGATGATGATTGCTTGCTTGGATAAACGCCTGCGTGTGATTGAAATTCCTGTGAATTATTTCAATCGTAGTGCTTCGCAGATCCGCGCGTATCGCAATCCACGTTCTTTTTGGTCATTTGTGCAATTGATTTTTCGCAAGCGTTTCCAGAAAAAACATGCATTTTGATCAATGCGTCGGCGGTTGTATCTGCGCCAAAATATCTTTGATGAACTCGCCCAAGATGGGCACAAATTGAATTTGTGACAATAAAAAAACAATCAGCGACAAAATAATCCCCGCACCAGCCACGCTACCTAAACCAAACGCCGCTCCTTTCAAAAATTGCAGCAGCAACTCGCGCCAGGTAGAGGGCGGTTTGACAATCAACGGGTGAGTGGCAATTTTTTCGATATGTTGTTCGATGGCGCGGATGCTGCGCTGTGTGTCGTGCTGTGCTTCGCTCATGATTTCCCTCTCGGCTGGTGTGATCGCGCTGTTGCCTGAAGGTTACGGGAGTTTACCCCTTGCGGTAAACTGTGCCGCCTTTCTGCCACGGTTTTAGGCGATGAACGCAAATACTCCTCTTGTCGGTGTCATCATGGGTTCCAGCAGTGACTGGGATACGCTGCAGCACACCGCAGAAACGCTCAAGGAACTCGGCATTCCCCACGAAGTGGAAGTGGTATCGGCACATCGCACGCCCGATAAATTATTCAGCTATGCCGCTGCGGCTGCCGAGCGCGGCTTGGCCATCATCATCGCTGGAGCAGGCGGTGCAGCACATTTGCCTGGTATGGCAGCCTCTAAAACACAGCTGCCCGTACTCGGTGTGCCAGTGCAATCCAAAACACTGAATGGCGTGGATTCGCTGCTTTCTATTGTGCAAATGCCTGCGGGCGTACCTGTGGGTACGATGGCGATTGGCAAAGCGGGTGCCATCAATGCCGCACTGCTTGCCTGTGCCATGCTCGGCAACCAATACCCTGAATATCGCACCGCTTACGAACAATATCGCCAGAAGCAGACGGACAAAGTCCTCGCCCATCCTGATCCGCGGCACCCCGCATGAAAGTAGGCGTGTTGGGTGGCGGTCAATTGGGTCGCATGCTGGGCGTTGCTGGATTGCCCTTGGCGTTGGAGCCTGTTTTTTGGGAGCCGGAAGCAACAGCCTGTGCAGGTTTGATCGGCAACCATCTCTGCGCGCCCTATGAAGATGCCGCTGCACTGGCGCAACTCGTCAGCGCGGTGGATGTTTGTACTTACGAATTTGAAAATGTGCCCAGCGCGGTGTTGAAAACACTCGCTGCACAAGTGCCGGTGTATCCGCCGTTGCGCGCCTTGGAAGTCAGTCAAGATCGTCTGCACGAAAAACAACATTTTGCTTCGTTAGACATTCCAACTGCACCGTATGTTGCTGTAGACAGTGAAGCGGATTTACGCACTGCAGTTGCGCAGTTGGGCTTGCCTGCTATTTTGAAAACGCGTCGCTTTGGTTATGACGGCAAAGGGCAATTTGTATTACGCGGCGAAGCCGATATTGCTGCTGCGTGGCAAACACTCGGCGGCAAGCCGTTAATTCTGGAAGGCTTTGTGCGCTTTCAACGCGAGGTGTCCATCATCGCGGCACGTGCCAAAAATGGCGACTGCGTTTTTTATCCATTATCAGAAAATGTGCATCGTGACGGTATTCTTTTTACTTCACGCGCACTGCTAGCTGATCCATTACAAAAAAAAGCAGAAGCGATTGCTAAACGCTTGCTGGATGATTTGGATTATGTCGGTGTGTTGTGTTTGGAATTGTTTGATGTCGATGGTGCATTGGTCGTGAATGAATTTGCGCCTCGTGTACATAATTCAGGGCATTGGACGATAGAAGGCGCAGAAACATCGCAATTTGAAAACCATGTGCGCGCTGTGGCTGGCCTACCCTTGGGTGAAACAAGCTGCGTGGGTTTTCCAGCGATGGTGAATATTATTGGCACGCTGCCTGTGCTGGATGCCGTGTTGCGCTTGCCGCAAGTACATGTGCATTTTTACGGAAAATCAGAAAAGCCGCTGCGAAAAGTTGGTCATATCACCATTCGCGCGAATAGTATCGAACAGCGTGAAGAAAGAATTACTGCGGTCTTGCAGTTGTTAACGGGAGAACCATTATGAAGTTGTTACCCAATCTTTTTGAGAATAATCGTCAGTGGGCGGAGTCCATCAAGAAAATCCATCCCGATTTTTTTGGTAAGTTGTCTGAGCAGCAGTCGCCAGAATATTTGTGGATAGGTTGTTCCGATTCGCGTGTGCCAGCGAATGAAATTGTCGGTTTGATGCCGGGTGAAGTATTTGTGCATCGCAATGTGGCAAATGTGGTGGTGCATACCGATCTCAATTGCTTGTCAGTGTTGCAATACGCCGTAGAAGTGTTGAAAGTAAAACATGTGATGGTGGTAGGGCATTACGGTTGCGGCGGTGTGCGTGCAGCGATGAGCAATCAAAAATTTGGTTTGATTGATAACTGGCTGCGCAACATCAAAGATATTTATCGCCAACACCATGAAAAATTAGATGCCATTGAAGATGAAGAGCAGCGCGTTAATTTGTTTTGTGAGTTGAATGTGGTGGAGCAGGTCAACAATGTCTGCCATACCACCATCGTGCAAGATGCTTGGGATCGCGGTCAGGAGTTGGCGGTACACGGCTGGATCTACTCGCTGCGCAACGGTTGGCTAAAAGATTTGAATGTATGCATCACCGGCAAAGAGCAGTTGGACGATATCTACCGCGTAGGCTCTGAGCTGGAAGGGAACGAAGCGAAGAACTGAGCAACGGCGCTGGAAAAAACGCTTTACATCCGATGTCAACTGCATACACTGGAACGACTGAAAAACTACAGTTACACAGAAATACCGAAGGCTCGTTAGCAACATCGCTTGTCAGCAGTAGTACCGCTTGGTTTCTTCCCGAGTAAGTGCTGGATTTTCAGATAAACCGTCCGCTTTGCGGATTATCTTCATTTATCTGGGCAAGACCCGGGAGTAATAAAATGTCTAACCAAGCTACTGGCAAAGTTAAGTGGTTCAACGAAAGCAAAGGCTTCGGCTTCATCGAGCAAGACAATGGCAAAGATGTGTTCGTACACTTCAGCGCTATCCAAGGCTCAGGCTTCAAAACTTTGGCTGAAGGCCAACGCGTCAGCTTCGAAGTGACTCAAGGCCAAAAAGGCCCACAAGCTAGCAACGTACAAGCTATCTAATACGCTGCTCAGCCAGAAGAAGCCGCCTCCACAGGCGGCTTTTTTTATGCCTGTATAATGCGCGCTTCCTTAAAAATGTAGCGGATGTCACTGTCGTGAGCTCTTCCTCTGTTGATGTTTCCACCTTCCAAGGGCTGATACTCGCCCTGCAACAATACTGGGCGCGCCAAGGTTGCGTGATTTTGCAGCCGCTGGATATGGAGGTGGGTGCGGGCACTTTTCACCCCGCCACTTTTTTGCGCGCCATCGGCCCTGAAACTTGGAACGCCGCCTATGTGCAGCCCTGCCGCCGTCCTGCGGATGGTCGCTATGGTGAAAACCCCAACCGCTTGCAGCACTACTATCAGTTTCAGGTGGTGTTGAAGCCATCGCCCGACAACATCCAGCAGTTGTATCTCGATTCGCTGACGGCGCTCGGTATCGACACCACCGTGCACGATGTGCGTTTCGTGGAAGACAACTGGGAATCGCCTACACTCGGCGCTTGGGGCTTGGGTTGGGAAGTATGGCTGAACGGCATGGAAGTTACGCAGTTCACTTACTTTCAACAAGTCGGCGGTTTGGAATGTTTTCCTGTCACTGGCGAAATCACTTACGGTTTGGAACGCATTGCGATGTATTTGCAGGGCGTGGATTCGATTTTTGATTTGGTGTGGACGCTGGGGCCCAATGGCAAGCCAGTCACTTACGGCGATGTGTTTCATCAAAACGAAGTGGAGATGTCACATTTCAATTTTGAAGAAGCCAATGTCGATTTCTTGTTTCAATGTTTCGATACCTACGAGCGCGAATCTAATCGCTTGATGGAAAAATGCTTGCCATTACCTGCGTATGAAATGGTGATGAAAGCCTCGCACGCATTTAATTTGCTGGATGCGCGCCACGCGATTTCTGTGACAGAAAGGCAGCGCTATATTTTGCGCGTACGCACTTTGGCGCGCGCTGTCGCACAAGCGTATTTCGATGCGCGATTGGCGTTGCAGTTTCCACTCGCACCCGCTGCATTGCGCGATGAAGTGATAGCGCGCGCTGCACAACAAAAGGGAGATCTGTGATGTCTAACGCTCCTCTCGCACAAGATTTTTTGGTGGAAATTGGCACAGAAGAATTGCCGCCGAAAGCTTTAAAAGAACTGTTAAAAAGTTTTGCGTTAACGCTGTATCGCGAATTGGATGCCGCTGGACTTCGTTACGACAAACAGGCGTCGCAATTGTTTGCTGCACCGCGCCGCTTGGCTGCGCGCGTAGTTGCGTTGTCGGCTACGCAAGCGGATCGCGCGGTAGAAAAGCAAGGGCCGTTTGTGGCACAGGCTTTTGCAGCGGATGGCAAACCGACACCAGCGGCGGCGGGTTTTGCCAAAAGCAATGGTGTTACGGTAGAGCAACTAGAGCGCGCGCCTTCCGATAAAGGTGAACGCTTGGTTTTTCGCGCGCTGGAAAAAGGTCGCAGTGCAGTCGAGCTGCTGCCGGCGATGGTAGAAAAAGCGCTGCAAGAATTGCCAATTCCTAAACGCATGCGCTGGGGTTCGCGGCGTGTGGAGTTTGTGCGCCCTGTGCATTGGTTGGTGATGTTGTACGGCAGTGATGTGATTGATTGCGAAATTTTGGCGCAAAAAGCAGGGCGCATCACGCGCGGGCATCGCTTTCATGCGGCGGGCGATTTATCGATAGCTACGCCTGCTGATTATCAGCAGTTATTGCGCGATCATTTTGTCGAAGCCTGTTTTGCCAATCGCCGCAAAAAAATTGTCGCGCAAGTAGAAAAAGTAGCAGAGAACTTGGGCGGCAAAGCCGTTATCGAGCGCGAATTGCTGGATGAAGTCACCGCGTTGGTGGAATGGCCGGTTGCGTTGGCGGGAAAATTTGAAGAGCGTTTCTTGGAAGTGCCGCAAGAAGCCTTGATTTCATCCATGAGCGAGCATCAAAAATATTTTCATGTGGTGGACGCGCAGGGCAAGTTGCTGCCACATTTCATCACTGTGGCAAATATTGAAAGCAAAGATGCCGCTAAAGTAATCGATGGCAATGAGCGCGTGATTCGTCCGCGCTTATCGGATGCCGCTTTCTTTTTCAATACCGATTTGAAAACAGCGTTGGCTGATCGCTGTGAAAAATTAAAAACAATCGTGTTCCAAGCAGAATTGGGTTCGTTGTTTGATAAAAGCGAGCGCGTGGCTGCGTTGGCAGAGTTTATTGCAGAACAAATTGGCGGCAATCGTGACTGGGCTGCGCGTGCCGGTCAGCTCAGCAAATGCGATTTGGTGTCCAACATGGTGCAAGAATTTGACACCATGCAGGGTATCGCAGGCAGTTATTACGCTAAACACGATGGTGAGCCGGATGAAGTGGCTGCCGCGATGCGTGAGCAATACTTGCCAAAATTTGCCGGCGATGCTGTGCCGCAAACGCTGACGGGTTGCGCGGTGGCGCTGGCAGATCGCTTGGATACTTTGGTAGGCATTTTTGGTATCGGACAAATCCCCACCGGTTCGAAAGACCCGTTCGCACTGCGTCGCGCCAGTATTGGTGCGCTCAATATTTTATTGAAACGCGAATTAAATTTGGATTTGCGTGCATTAATTACGCAGGCGCGTAAAAACTTTGCTGTGCCATTCAAAACAGCGGATGTCGAAGAAAAAGTATTGGATTACATGCTGGAACGATTGCGCGGTATTTGTTTGGATGAACAAATCGCCACCGAAACTTTTAATGCCGTTGCAGCTAAACAGTTATCCGTACCTTTGGATATTTATCAGCGCGCTCTGGCAGTGCACAGCTTTACCCAGTTGCCACAAGCCGCGAGTTTGGCGGCGGCGAATAAACGGGTATCGAATATTCTCAGCAAATCGGCTGATGGTGTTTCCATTGCGTCGAGTGTGAATGCAGCTTTGTTACAAGAAGATGCTGAAAAAGTGTTGGCGGCTGCGTTAGCAGAAAAAACAGCATTGGTTGCACCATTGTTTGCCAGTAAAAATTACACACAAACACTGGCAGCGCTGGCGGATTTGCGCGAGCCGGTGGATGCGTTTTTTGATGGCGTGATGGTGATGGCAGAAGACGCTGCGCTGCGCAGTAATCGCTTGGCGCTACTGGCGCAGTTGCAAGCGCTGTTTTTGCAAGTGGCCGATATTTCACAATTAGTGCCGGATAAAAAATGAAATTAGTCATACTCGATCGCGATGGCGTCATCAACGAAGATTCTGATACCTTTGTCAAAACACCGGACGAATGGATTCCGATTGATGGCAGCATCGAAGCCATCGCGCGTTTGTATGAACACGGTTTTGTAATTGCGGTAGCCACCAATCAATCGGGCATTGGTCGCGGTTTAATTACCGAAGATGCCTTAGATGTCATGCACGAACATTTGTTGGATTTAGTGCGCGATGCCGGCGGCGATATCGCCACCATCGCGTGGTGTCCGCACAAACCAGAAGATTTGTGCGATTGTCGCAAACCGCAATCGGGTTTGTTTGATCAAATTGCCAATACTTTGGGTTGTGATTTGGAGGGTTCTTTCGTCATTGGTGACAGCCTGCGCGATTTGCAAGCGGGCGTGGCGCGCGGTTGTATTCCTGTGTTGGTGCGCACCGGCAAAGGTGAAAAAACGGAAAAGAAAATGCTGGAAGACGACAGCGACGAATTTGAAGGCGTAGAAGTTTTCGATAATTTAAGCGAAGCGGCAGATTTTTTAATTGCGCAAACGCCGCGCGACATCGTGCAGGAATGGCTAGACGATGAGTATTGAGAAAACACCAGCTTCTGATGCGCCTGATTTTTCGCCAAAAGTCAGCGGTGCTTTCCGCTTGTTTTGTGCGTTGCGCTCACTGATTTTTTATATTGGTTACGGATTGTTGACGGCCTTTATTGCCACCACAGCCGCTTTGTTCGTGAGATGGTTGGGTTATCGCGCTTGTATTTACTACATTAACTTGTGGAATCGAGGTGTGATTGTGTGGTTGCGCATCGTGTGCGGTGTGCGTTATCGCGTGGAAGGTTTGGAAAATATTCCTGCGCGCCCTTATGTGGTGGTGGCGAAACATCAAAGCCAGTGGGAGACTTTTTTTCTACAGTTGCCGTTTACTCCGGTATGCACAATTTTGAAAAAAGAGTTATTAAAAATCCCCGTGTTTGGCTGGGGTTTGGCAACCGTTAAACCGATTGCAATTGATCGCAGCGCGCAGCGAGAAGCCTTGAAATACATTATCGAAGCAGGGCGCGCGCGCTTGGCTGAAGGTATTTGTGTGCTGATTTTTCCTGAAGGCACGCGCACACCAGTCGGCAAAGTCGGACGCTATGCGCGCAGTGGCGCGGACCTCGCCATCAAAGCGCAAGTGCCGTTGTTGCCGGTGGCGCACAATGCCGGTGAATGTTGGCCGGGAAAACAATTTGTTAAATATCCAGGCGTAGTGACTGTTGTTATTGGCGCGCCGCTGCTGCCCGATGGCTGTGACAGCAAAACGCTGATGACGCGCGCCGAGCAGTGGATAGAGAGCGAAGTGCAGCGCGTGTCGCAGTATCGCTAACTCGCTATACCAACAACGCCGCACACGCAGTGACTAGCGCGGGAAAAACATCCTCCGGCACGCTGCGTTTCGGCCACTGGCCGATCAGTCTGTTATCGACAAAGCCGCGCAAGGCGGCGAAGAAAATCTGCCGTGCGGCATTATTGCCTGCGTGATCCGCAGCAAACTCGGGAAAAATCCCCTGCCACAATTCCGCCATCCGCAGTGACCAGCGTTTCACATAGGTTTTGGTGTTGAGCGTCAGCTCAGGGTCGCGCGGCAAATTCAGCAGCAGCTCCATGGTGGCGAGGTAGGCGGGGTGGTTGAGCAACTGCCACGAGCGTTCCGCCAGTAATTGCAGGCGCTCACGCACGGTTTTGTCTTCACCGCTGCGCGCCAAGTTGTCCAACTCCGTGATGTAGGCGGCGATAATGCTGTCTAGCACGGCGCGGTAGATGCCGGCGCGATCGGCAAAATGGTACTGAATCACCCCCCAGCTCAAGCTAGCTTGGCGCGCGATGCGGTTGCTAGTGGCGCGGTGGTAGCCCTCGTTGGCGAGGCAGTGGATGGCGGCGTCGATCACGGCGAGGCGTGTTTTTTCACTGGTGCGCGATACGGCTTTGCGGGGCATTCCTCGTATTCCTATAGCTGATTGTTGCGTTGACAATAAAATTATAGCTTGTACTATAATTTTTTCATCACCATTCAGGAAAGGAGCAGGGCATGGCTTACGCGCGCGAAGAATTAGAAAAAACTATGAATATCTGGTTGCAGGCAAACGAGAAAGCGGAAGCCACGGGCGACTGGCGCTGTTTGGCGGATTGCTACACGGAAGATTGCTATTACGCATGGGATATTCCAACGGGTTTGTACGAAGCGCGCGGTCGCGAAAATATTCGCGCCACTTGTGTCGGTGATGCAATGGATCCTTATGCAGGTTGGACTTATCCCTACGAAAAAATTGTCATTGATGAAAAAAAAGGTGAAGCATTTTGTTGGTGGTGGCAAACACCGCCGAAAGATGGCAGCGGCAATGCCTTAAAAAATACGGATGGCTCACCGATGCGTGTGATTGGTGCCTCGTGGTTCAAATACGGCGGCAATTATCAATGGTGCGAACAGCGCGATTTTTACGATTTTGGCAAAACCATGGAGTTTATTGATCAATGCGCAGATAAAGGTGCGCTGAGCCCGTTGGCGATGGAGCGCAGACAAGAGCGCAACAAAATGATGATCAAAATGTTAGAAGCGCGTTTGGCGTATTTGAAAAAAAGTGTGGGCGAAGCTTAATTTTTTGGAGATAACCATTTGGAGATAGCCATGAGCAAGCCGATTCCAAAACTCAGTGGTGCAAAACCAGAAACTGGTCACTACGAAGAGTATCAAGTTAATCAACCAAAATTTTTGATGCGCGTGCGGCAAGAGTGCGGTGATGTTGGCGAATACAATTTGATGGGGCAGCCGCATGTGTTGATGTCTGGGCCTGATGCGCAGGAAGCGTGGTGTCGCGCGCCCGATGAAGTGTTAGGACAGTCGGCAGCGTATAAAGGCATGGTGCCTGTGTTCGGTAAAGATGTTTTATTTGATACGCCGCTGGAGCGTTTGAAGCAGCAATTAAAAATTCAAGTCGATGCGCTGCGTTATCAAAACATGAAAGCTTACGCCGGTGTGATTGCGGATGAAGTGCGCGACTTCACCAATCAATGGGGTGAAAGCGGCGAATTGGATATGGTGGACGAGTTTGTGCGTCTCACTTTGTACACTTCCACCAGTTGTTTGTTGGGTGTGGATTTCCGCCGCGACATGACGGATGAATTCAGTGCACTGTATCGCGATTTAGAGCACGCGGTCATTGCGATTGCATTTATCGACCCGTATTTGCCGCTGCCAGAATTTGAAGCGCGCGATAAAGCGCGTGTGCGTTTGGGTGAAATGGTGGAGGAAATTGTCGCGAAGCGCCGTGCGTCTGACAAAGAGTACACAGACGCACTGCACACTTTTATGACGGCCACTTACAGTGACGGCTCAAAAATGTCGCCGCATGAAATTACTGGTTTGCTGATTGCCACTATGTTCGCCGGCCATCACACCAGTTCCGGTACAGCGACTTGGACGCTGGTGGAGTTTTTGCGCAATCCGCAATTTATGGCTGAAGTAAAACAAGAATTGGCAGAAGTATTTGCCGATGGTGGTGAAGTCTCGCATCACGCCATGCGCGGCATGCCAAAAATGGAAGCGTTTATTCGTGAAGTTCTGCGCGTGCATCCACCTTTATCGACGCTTATTCGCGTGGTGGAAGAAGATTTTCACTATCAGGATTTTGTGATTCCAAAAGGTTATCGCGTAGTGATGTCGCCAGGGGTGGCGCACAAAATTGCGGAAGTGTTTCCTGAACCAGAAAAGTTCGATATGCACAGACCTGAACCTGAGCATTTATTTGCATGGATGGCTTTCGGTGGTGGTCGCCATAAATGCGCGGGCAACGCCTTTGCGATTTTGCAGTTGAAAGCGATTTTTGCCACGCTGCTGTTGGATTTTGATTTTGAGTTGTCAAATCCGAAAGAATCTTATGTCGATGATCACAGCGGTATGACGGTCAAACCTTTAGCGCCGATGACGGTGCGCTACAAACGCAAGAAAAAATAGGTGGCGACAATGCGCATCACAGTTGATCTCGATTTATGCCAAGGGCACAGCGTGTGCATGGAAGAATGCCCAGAGGTTTTTACGGTTCAGGATACGCCTGACGGTTACCCGCAAGTGGTGGTGTTGCAAGAATCGCCAGACGAATCACTGCGTGAAAAAGTGATGAATGCTGTGCGCGGTTGTCCCAATCGTGTGATTCGTATTGAGGATTGAACAATGCGCGTACTGGTCACAGGAAGTACCGGTTTTGTTGGCTTTCATGTGCTGCGCACCTTAAAACGCAACGCGCATGAAGTGGTGGTGTTGGTGCGCAACACAGAAAAAGCACAGCAATTATTTTCGCGTTACGGCGTGACGGTTGATCGTATGGTGGTGGGTTCTATCACCGATGCTGCTGTGGTGCGTGATGCATTGCAAGGTTGCGATGCGGTTGTGCATGCAGCGGCAGTAACGCCCACGCAAGTAGCGAGTGAAAAAGAATTATTTTCCACCAATGTCGATGGTGTAAAAAATGTGATTGATGCAGCGTGTGAGTGCGGCATCAATAACATCGTGTATGTTTCCAGTATCACAGCAATTTTTAATACCAATCCTGCGCGCATGAGTGCGGATGCACCGATTGCTCAATCCAAGCACGCTTACGGACAAAGCAAAGTGCAAGCAGAGCGATATGTACGCGACATGCAGGCAAAAAATAAGGGCATCAAAACCGTTTATCCGGGTGGCATTATTGGGCCGGATGATCCGGGGCGTTCTGCAACATTGATGTCGCTGTTGTATCGCATGACGCAAGGTTTTCGCATCACCAGCGGTGGCACGCAACAAATTGATGTGCGTGATCTCGCTGCGTTTATTGTTGCATTGTTAGAAAAAAATGACGGCAAAGCTGCGCGCCATCTCACTGCGGGGCATTACATGGCGTGGGAAACTTTTGCTGATTTGCTCGATGACATCAGCGGCAAAAAATTGCCACGCAGTGCAGTGGCAGGCTGGAAGTTGCGTCTGTTTGGTCGTGTCACGGATTTCAAACGCTTATTCAAACCTGATCCTTCGCCGATTTCTGCAGAAACGATGCGCTATGCCACGCAGTGGCCTTGTGTAAAAAATAGCGAAACCATGCAAGAGCTTGGGGTGCATCTGCGCAGTACACAGGAAACTTTTACCGACACTCTGCGCTGGATGGGTGAAACCGGTTTGTTGGATAAACGCGCGCTACCTAAATTATTCATGGAGACTTCATCATGAAGTTCTGGCAATCGCTCGCTTTTTGCGAATTGGATCAAGTGGTTGAACTGGCTAAGTTTTCGGAAGATTTAGGTTTTTACGGCGTGTCGTTTGGCGACCATTTGATCACCACGAAAACGCAAGTGGATGAATATCTTTATACACAAAACGGACAAGTGTTTTGGCATCCAGAAACGCATTGGCCTGACCCTTGGGTCATTGCCGCCGCGATTGCGCAGCAAACCCAAAAGCTACAATTTTTGACCACGATTTATGTGTTGCCAATGCGCGACAGTTTTAATGCGGCAAAGGCGATTTCCACCGCCGCGTATTTGTCCAATAACCGCATCATCATGGGGGTGGGGATTGGTTGGCAGAAAACGGAATTTGCATTAACAGGGCAGGATTTTCACACGCGCGGCAAACGCACAGACGAACAATTAGCGGTGATGGCGAAATTGATGTCGGGTGAAATGGTGGAGCATCACGGTGAGTTTCACAATTTTGCGCCGCTGCAAATGTCACCAGGTACCACAAAACCTGTGCCGGTTTTTATCGGCGGCGATAGCGATGCTGCGTTTCGTCGCGCCGCGCAACACGATGGTTGGTTGGGTTTGCGTTACACGGAGGAACAACTGCCAGCGGTGCTGCAAAAAATTCACGCAGCGCGTGCAGAGGCGGGCACTTTAGAGCGAGCGTTTGATGTGTGGACTGCCGTTCTCAATCCCAGCGCAGGCACTTTTGAGCGTGTGGAAGCGATGGGTGTCACCATGACCAATGGCGCGAACTTTATGGTAGATGGCAAAATTGTTCCCACTGACATCGACTTCAAGAAAAAACGCATTGAGGCGTTTGCAAAACAATTTATTGCGGTATCCTAGCCAAAGGACAGACAAGCAATAGTCTGACAATAAAAATAAAGGCTAGGAGAAAAATGATGCGTCGCAATGCGTTCGTCGGTTTATTGGGCGGTAGTTTGTTGTTGCTATCGGTGTCGAGTTGGGCTGCGGTTTCGCAAGTGGAAGCGGATAAATTAGGCACAACACTGACACCGATGGGCGCCAATCCTGCGGGCAATGCGGAGGGCACGATTCCGAAATGGACAGGCAGTCTTCTCGGCGTTCCCTCCGGTGTAAATTACAAAGGCACAGGTACGCATTACCCCAGCCCCTACCCCGATGAAAAACCCTTATTCACCATTACGGCAAAAAATTACACGCAGTATTTAAAAAATCTGACCGATGGTCAGATTGCGATGTTCAAAAAATACCCTGAAACTTTCTACATGCCAATCTATCCATCGCATCGCGATGTGCGTTACAGCGATCGCGTGCATGAAAATACTAAATTGAACGCGCTGTATACCGGCTTAGGGGCAGACGGCAATAGCGCAACGGATGTGTATTTTGGTGTGCCGTTTCCTATTCCAAAAAATGCAGCAGAAGTATTGTGGAATCACATGGCTTCGCCCATGTTGGGCGCAACAGAAGGCATAGTAGATGCGGCTGCGGTTTACTCTAATGGTGAAGTCAATATGCGGCAGTCTATTGAAAATCGCTATGTGCAGTATTATTCAAAAAATACAACGCGTGAAGAATTTAATAAATCCAATATTGCTGCGATGGTAATGGTGCAGCTCACAGAGCCGGCACGAGAAAAGGGTACCGTGGTTTTGGTACACGAATACAAAAATGTGAGTGATACTTCGCGCGATGCGTGGGTGTATTTACCTGGCGTGCGCCGTGTGCGTCGCTCACCGAGTATTGCGTATGATTTTCCTGACAGCGCGGGTGGTTTGCGTACAGTAGATGATGCGATGTTATTTAATGGCGCCAATTCGCGTTACACCTGGAAATTAGAAGGACAGCGTGAATTATTTATTCCCTATAACAACAACGATCTGGATGATCCAAAAGTTACTTACAAAGAATTGTTAACACCAAACCATCTCAATCCAAAATACATGCGCTATGAGTTACACCGTTGCAATGTGATTTTGGCAGAACTGCGCGAAGGGAAACGACATATTTATTCTAAACGCAGACTGTATACCGATGAGGATACTTGGGCAGCAGTGCTGGCCGATAACTACGATAGCCAAGGACAATTATGGCGCACCAATTTTCGCAGCATGGTCGATCAATACGATCTCCCAGGTATGGGTGCGCGTATGGAGGTGTATCACGATTTACAAAAAGGCGCGTACTTGGCAAATTATTTAATCAATGAACAAAAAGGCCCGCCGCGTTATGTGGATCCTGCGTTGCCGACAAGTTTTTACACGCCAGCGATGGTACGGCAGTTAGGGAAGTAATTTTTTCGGAATGCGTTAACTCGCTGGATCCACATCCAGCGACCAGCGCAACCCTTTCGGTAATTTTTGTTGTTCCGCAAATGCACAAAACTTGGCGAGTGTTTTTTGTAACTCGCTGCGGTTGCTGCTTTTGATTTGTATATCAAAACGATAAAAACTCGCGCGCTTTTCCATGAGTGCAGGCCAAGGGCCTGCAAGTTGTACGCCTAATTCACACGCCGCTTGCAAGGCAGGTAGCCAGTTTTTTAATAGTTGTTGTGCATGGTGCGGATCGGTGTGCTCTGCACGCAGCAGTGCGAGATGTGTGTACGGCGGCAATGCCGCAGCTTGCCTTTCGCCCAATAATTGCCGCGCGAGTTGTTGATAGCCTTCTTTGAGCAGCGTACGCAACAGCGGGTGTTCTGCATAGCGACTTTGTATTAAGACTCTCCCTGGTTTTTCTGCACGCCCCGCACGCCCCGCAACTTGCTCGAGTAACTGCCCCATTTTTTCTGCGCCGCGAAAATCAGCAGAAAATAAACCGCTGTCGATATCTAAAATGACTACCAGCGTGACATGCGGGAAGTGATGACCTTTCGCCAACATTTGCGTGCCAATCAACAAGCTGGGATTGCCCTGATGAATTTTTTCCAATGCATCGTGCAGTGATTTTTTGCGCGACATGCTGTCGCGATCAATGCGAATGACAGGATATTCAGCAAATTGCTCGTTAAAAAAATGCTCGCTGCGCTGTGTGCCAATCCCAATAGCATCTAAACGCGTACTCTCACATTGTGGGCAATCGCGCGGTAGTTTTTCGTAATAGTCGCAGTGGTGGCAGCGCAACTGCTGTGTTTTTTTGTGTACGGTTAATTTGGCAGAGCAGTGCGGGCAACTGGCTTGCCAGCGGCAGTCGGCACACAGCAATGCGGGCGCATAGCCGCGACGGTTAAGAAAAACCAACACTTGATTGCCAGCCGCTAATTCATTGCGCATCGCTTGCAGCAGTGGTGCGCTAATGCCTTCAGTCAGCGCAATACGATTGGTGTCGATCACTTCAATCGTCGGTGGTTTTGCATTGCCGGCTCGCTGCGTTAATCGCCAATGTTGATAGCGATTGTGCATGGCGTTATGTAGCGTTTCTAAGGATGGCGTTGCGCTGCCGAGTACAACGGGAATGTTTTCGCGCTGTGCGCGCAAGACAGCGAGATCGCGCGCGGAATAGCGGAAACTATCCTGCTGTTTGAAAGAGCTGTCGTGTTCTTCGTCGACAATAATAATGCCGGTGCGTGCAAGCGGCGTGAATAAAGCCGAGCGCGTGCCGATCACAATGCCGACTTCACCGCGCCGCGCGCGCTGCCATGCAGCATAGCGTTCGCCTGCGGCTAGCGCAGAGTGCAATACCACGACGGGGCAGCGAAAGCGGCGACGAAAACGCGCCACTGTTTGCGGCGTTAAACCAATTTCTGGCACCAACACCAATGCTTGTTCACTGCGTGTTAAAACTTTTTCGATCAGCTGCAAATACACTTCTGTTTTGCCGCTGCCAGTAACACCTTCCAGTAATGTGGCAGAAAATTTTCCCATGCTGACGCCAGTAACCGCAACGCGCTGTTCTTCGTTTAATGCAAGATGGGGTTCGGCTAATAAATTCTGCGTATCAAATGGCGTGGGTGTTGGTATGAAAGATTCCAATAAACCGCGATCGCACAGCGTTTTGATTTGTGCGCTGGAATAGCCTGCTTCTGTGATGGCTTCTCGTGTTGCGCTTTCTTGTAGCAACCATTGATAAAGCGAAAATAATTTACTGCCGGTACGTAAACTATTTTCTGCACACGGCACGGCGCGCCATTGCAAATCACTGGCGAGTTCAGTGGATTTTCCTGCTCGCAAAGTGTGCGGCAACAATGTGTGTAACACTTCACCCAATGGATATTGGTAGTACTGCGCTGCCCACTGCGCCAACTCAAACAACACGGGTGTTAACGGTGGTTCGTCGTCGAGTATTTCATGCGCGCGTTTAAGTTTTTCTAGTGGAAATTCGCTGTGCTCGCTGCATTCAACTAAAACACCAATCAGTTCTTGGCGACCAAACGGCACGCGCAATCGCACGCCAGCTTGCAAAGTGTGCGATAAAGTATTTTCAGGAGCGAGATAGTCGAACAGGCGCCGCAGCGGAACCGGCAGTGCTACACGCAATACCGTTGCCTTATTCGCAGGCAATGTGCTCGACCACTTCGAGATCGTAGCCGGAAATCGCGCGGTAACGCAGCGGTTGACCGAGTATGCGCATTTTCCCTACGCCCAACTCGCGCAAAATTTGCCCGCCGACACCGACGGTTTTGTGTACATTCGGGCTGGCTGCGGTTTTTTGCAGCGGTTTTTTGCCGAGCATCGTTAACGCACTGTCGTGTAATTCTTCCACCGACTCGGATTGATGAATCAGCACCAACACGCCTTTGCCTTCGGCGGCAATTTTTTCCATACAGCGGCGCACATTCCAAATTTTTGCGCCTGGCGGTTGTGCGCAAAATAAATCGCGCATTGCGGTGGCTAAATGTACGCGCACTAGCGTCGGTTCATCGGCACGAATATCGCCTTTGACTAAAGCGTAGTGATATTCAGCGTCTGTTTTGTTGATAAAAGTGACGAGCTCAAATTCGCCGTAATCGGTTTGTATCGGTGCGCGGTGCGCGATTTCTACGGTGCGCTCATTGGCTAAACGGTAGTGAATTAAATTGGCGATGGTGCCAATTTTTAAGCCGTGTTCTTTGGCGAAAATTTCTAAATCAGGGCGGCGCGACATGGTGCCGTCGTCATTCATAATTTCACAAATCACACCAGCGGATTCCAAACCGGCGAGGCGCGCCAAATCGCACGCCGCTTCGGTGTGGCCCGTGCGCGATAACACGCCGCCAGGCTCTGCCATCAGTGGAAAAATATGACCAGGTTGTACGATGTCGCTTGCCTGCGCATTTTTTGCGGCAGCAACTTGCACAGTGCGTGCGCGATCAGCGGCAGAAATGCCCGTGGTAACACCAGTTGCCGCTTCAATCGACAAAGTAAATTTGGTGCCAAAACCGGAAGCATTTTTTTGCACCATCAAGGGCAAACCTAAACGCTGACAGCGCTCGCGCGACATCGGCATGCAAATCAAACCGCGCGCATATTTCGCCATGAAGTTGATGTGTTCAGCGCCGCAGTGTTCAGCGGCCATGATGATGTCGCCTTCGTTCTCGCGATCTTCATCGTCCATCAAAATCACCATTTTTCCGGCGCGGATATCGGCGATCAATTCTTCGGTGGTGTTCATTTGCATGCTGCCGTACTCAAAAAAGTTTTAGGCTGTTTTTAGATAGAAACTGTTGCGCCATAACGCGCCAATTCGGCGTTGATGTCTAAACGCTCAACGGTGCCGCCGTGTTCCCACTCGCCCCAATCGTGGCGCGGAATGGTGAAGGCAATTTCCAATTCGTTGCCGTCGGGATCCGTACCGTACACCGATTTGGTCGCGCCGTGGCTGGAGGCGCCCGTCAGTGCGTTGGCGGCTTGCAGCGCGTGCATAGCGGCGGCGAGATCTTCGATGGTATTCACTTTCCAAGCGATGTGATACAGACCGACAGCGCCGCGTGCGGAGCGGCGGGTGGCGGGGTCCGTTTGGAATAGGCCGAGGTCGTGATGCTGCTCACTGTTGGGTGCGCGCAGCAGGCAGGCGCCGCCGTCCGTAACCACTTCCCGCAGACCGAGCACGCGGGTGTAGAACGCTTTCGATTGTTCTACATCGCGCACCCAGTACACGGCGTGGTCGATGCGACTGACGGCGAAGCTCATCGCGCAGGGCAGCTGTGTTAGAACACTTCGAACAGACCGGCTGCGCCTTGACCGCCGCCGATACACATGGTCACCACGACGAACTTCGCGCCACGGCGTTTACCTTCCAGCAGCGCGTGGCCAACCATGCGCGCGCCGCTCATGCCGAAGGGGTGACCGATGGAGATCGCGCCGCCGTTCACATTCATGATGTCGTTTGGGATGCCCAATTTGTCGCGGCAGTAAATCACCTGCGATGCGAAAGCTTCGTTCAATTCCCACAGACCGATGTCGCTCATTTGCAAACCGTGACGCGCCAGTAACTTAGGCACAGCGAATACAGGACCAATGCCCATTTCGTCCGATCTACAGCCCGCCACCGCCAAGCCGCGATACGCACCCAATGCTTGCAGACCTTGTTTCTGCGCGAGTGTGCTGTCCATCAACAAGCAAGCGGCAGCGCCGTCAGACAACTGCGACGAATTGCCTGCGGTGACGAATTTGCCTTCTTTCACCCACTGACCGTCTTTCCACACCGGCTCCAATTTTGCCAAGCCTTCGAGCGTGGTGTCGGCGCGGTTGCAGTCGTCGCGATCAACAACCGTTTCTTTGAAAGTGGTTTCTTTGGTTTCTTTATTGAACACCGACATCGTGGTTTTCATCGGCACGATTTCGTCGTTAAAGATGCCATTTTTTTGCGCCGCCGCTGTGCGCATTTGGCTTTGATACGAATATTCATCCTGCGCTTGGCGTGAAATGTTGTAGCGCTCAGCCACTACTTCGCCGGTTTCCAACATCGGAATGTAAGCGGCAGGGTCGAGCGCTTTCACCACTTCCGATTGCGAACGGAAAGTATTTTTATGTTTGTTTTGCGTGAGAGAAATGGATTCCACGCCACCAGCCACGGCGATGTCGATTTCGTTGCACATAATCGCTTTGGCAGCAGTGGCAATCGTCATCAAACCAGAAGCACATTGTCTTTCCATCGCCATGCCAGCCACCGTTTCTGGCAAACCGCCAGCAATCGCCGCCAAGCGTCCCAAACAATACGCTTGCGTACCTTGTTGCGCCGCTGCGCCGAACAACACATCTTCAACAGATGCAGGATCAATACCGGCGCGCGCAACCACAGCGCGCACGACATGACCTGCCATGGCTGGCGCTTCGGTTTCGTTAAAGCCGCCGCGAAATGATTTGGCTAAACCGGTGCGAGCGGTGGATACGATGACTGCTTCTCTCATGGCGATTACCTTTTTGATTTATTCAGGAAAGTAGCGCGAAATGGTGTCTACCACACACGCCGGTTTATCGGAGCCTTCAATTTCCACGGTGACGCGAATCACGGCTTGAATGCCGCCTTTTTCTTCGCTGGCTTCTACCAATTCGCCAACACCGCGAATGCGTGAATCCACTTTTACGGGCATGGGGAAACGAATTTTTCCGCAGCCGACATTCACACCCATTTTGATGCCTTGCACATCGACGATTTGCGGCAGAAATAAATTCACCAGCGACAGCGTGAGATAACCGTGTGCAATGCACGCGCCGAAAGGACCTTCTTTGGCTCTCACCGGATCAACATGTATCCATTGGTGATCGCCCGTCGCATCCGCAAAAGTATTGATGCGTTGTTGATCGACCAACAACCATTCGCTGCTGCCGAGTGGCTTGCCTACGGCTTGCAATAATTCATTGGGGTGTTTGAAAACAGTCGTCATGTTTTTGCTCTCGTTTTTAAGCACGCTGCGCTGAAACGGCGAGAATTTCGCCTGTCATGTAAGAGGAATAATCTGAGGCGAGGAACATCATCACATTCGCCACTTCCCACACTTCTGCGCCGCGACCGTAGGCTTCTTTGCCTTCCAGCTCTTTCAACAATTCTTCTGGTGCGGATTTTTTTAACATCGGATGCACCGCTAACGATGGCGCTACTGCGTTGATGCGCACACCAAACTCTGCGCCTTCCACTGCCGCGCAGCGCGTCAATGCCATCACGCCCGCTTTGGCGGCTGCGTAATGGGATTGTTCTTTTTGTGCACGCCAGCCGAGTACGGAGGCGTTGTTGACGATCACGCCGCCAGTGCCGCGCGCTTTCATCACTTGCATCATGTAGCGCGTCATACGCATGGTGCCGTTCAGTGTCACATCAATGACTTTGAACCATTCTGGATCTTCCATTTCCACTAACGATTTAGAAGTGCCGAGACCGGCGTTGTTGATCAAAATATCAATACCTTTTAATTCTTTTTCCGCAAAGTCGATCAACGCGCGCACTTCATCTTCCACTGCGACATTACAGGTTTTACCCCACACCGCTTGCAGTCCGGTTTCTTCTTTCAATTTTTCGACCGAGGCTTGCAGACGACCTTCATGCACATCGCTGATCACAATCGCGCGACAACCTTCTTCTACTGCTTTTTTTGCAGCGGCGAAACCGATGCCGACACCGGCTGCTGCGGTAATCAAAACGGATTTGCCTTTCAGTAAACCGTGACCTGCTACATATTCTGGGTTTTTAACAAAATCTTGCATTATTTTTTCCTCATTGTGTGACCCCCTCGCCCCTGCGGGGCACTCCCCCTACTTCGCAGGGGGAGGTTTCATCCTCTCCTATGAAATAGGGGAGGTGCCGCGTAGCGGCGGAGGGGTCAGTTTTCGTTATCTACCTTTCGCTTCTTTCGGCATACCCAAACCGCGTTCGGCAATGATGTTGCGCTGAATTTGGTTGGTGCCGCCATAAATGGTGTCGGAGCGCGTGAACAAATACATGGATTGCAGACGCGTTAAGTTGTACGGCGCGCTTTCCAACATTTCTGCTTCTGGGCCTAACACATCCATCGCCAGCACGCCGAGATTGCGGTGCCAGCTCGCCCAGTGCAATTTGTAAACCAGTGAAGATTTATCGAGCGCACCGTCATCGCCAGATGACAACATACGCATCGCGTTGTAACGCATTAAACGCAAACCGGTGTGCGCTTCCGCAATGCGTTGACGCAATGCTGGATCTTTTGCTGCGCCATTTTCTTTGGCGATACGCACGATTTCATTCAACTCGTTTTGAAACAACATTTGTTGACCGAGTGTAGAAACGCCGCGCTCAAAACCGAGCAAACCCATCGCCACTTTCCAGCCGTCGCCTGGGTTGCCGACGATGTCATCCGCCACCGCGTCATCAAAAAATACTTCGTTGAATTCAGATGTGCCGGTCAACTGTTCAATCGGGCGCACGGTGGCGCCAAGCTGATGCATGGAGACGAGAAAAAAGCCCAGCCCTTTGTGCGCGACAGAATCGGGATCGGTGCGCGCAACGACAAAACACCAATCGGATTCGTGTGCCAGCGAGGTCCACACTTTTTGTCCGTTGATGATCCACTTTCCTTTTGCTTCGTCAAAACGCGCTTTGGTTTTGACATTGGCGAGATCGGAGCCCGCGCCAGGTTCGGAATAACCTTGGCACCACAATTCTTTGCCGGATACGATGCCAGGCAGGTATTTTTTCTTTTGCTCTTCGCTGCCAAACGCGATGAGTGTTGGCCCCGCCAAACCTTCACCGATGTGACCGACGCGCCCCGGCGCACCGGCACGGGCGTACTCTTCAAAGAAAATCACTTGTTGTTCGATGGATGCACCGCGACCGCCGCAGTCTTTTGGCCAGCCGACGCAAGTCCAACCGCCTTCGGCTAATTTTTGTTCCCACTGTTTTCTTTCGTGCGGAAACATGTGTTCATCGCCGGGACCGCCGCGAAATTTTAGTTGTTCAAATTCGCCAACCAAATTGGCTTGCAACCACGCGGCGATTTCTGCGCGAAATAATTCATCTTCTTTGCTGAAAGTCAGTTTCATTGCGCCACCCTCAATCCAGCAACATCTGTGCAATCAGTTCGCGCTGTTGCGCACTGTTGCCGAGAAACAATTCGCTGCTTTTTGCGCGTTTGAAAAACAAATGCACATCGTATTCCCAAGTAAAACCCACGCCGCCGTACAGTTGAATCGCGGAGCCTGCATTGAAAAAGAAAGTGTCGGAGCAATAGCCTTTTGCCATCGCCGCCGCTTCATGCAATTCAGCAGCGATGGTTTTATCTCCTGTAGGATCCAATGCTTCTTGCGCCACGCAAGCTGCGTAATACACGGCAGAGCGCGACACTTCACATTTCAGCATCATGTCAGCGGCTTTGTGTTTGATGGCTTGGAAGCTGGCAATGCTGCGACCGAATTGCACGCGCTCTTGTGTGAACGCGACGGTGCGATCGAGAATTTCTTGCGCGCCGCCCATTTGCTCTGCGGCGACAGCAACTTTAATCAAGCTGATGATGCTGTGCAGTTGCGGCCACGCTTGCGCTTCTGCGCCCATCAATGCAGAAGCGGGTACAGAAACATTATTCAGTGCAATGTCTGCTTGATGGCGCGTTTGATCCATCGTCGGCGTCCATGTGCGTGCAACGCCTGCGGTGTTGGCAGGTACAGCAAACAGAGAAATACCATTTTCGCCGTGAGAATTTTCTGCGCGTGCGGCGATGATTAAAAGATCCGCCGTGTGACCGTCGATGATATAGCGCAGTGTGCCATTTAAGGCAAAGTTGTCACCCACTTTTTGGTAAGTGGCGGTGACAGCATCTGCGCCCCAGTTGCCGCCGTGTTGTGCTGCGGCAGCACCGGTGTAGGCGAGTGTGGCCGTGAGTTCACCTTCAACAATTTTTGGCAAATATTCTGCTTGTTGTGCTTCGTTACCCGCGATTAATAATGCGTTAACACCCATTGCTACTGTAGAGAAAAACGGTGAGCACAATAAAACGCGCCCCATTTGTTCCAGCACCGCTGCGAGCTCGACAAAACCTAAACCCATGCCGCCGTGTTGCTCAGGAATGGTGATCGCTTGGAAGCACAATTCTGTGCAGATGCGTTGCCACAATTCAGCGTCGTAACCCGCTTCAGTTGCCATGGCTTTGCGCACGGCTTCCGAAGTCGATACATCTTGCAAAAAACTTTCCGCAGTTTCGCGGATCATTTTTTGTTCGTCGGTGAATCTAAATTCCACAGTAGACCTCGTATCAAGTACCGTAAACTTTTTGCGCAGGCACTTCTTTCGCCAATAATTCTTTCATCGCGGTGCCCACTTCTGCAGGCATCCAACGCGCGCCTTTATCGACACCGGCGGTAGTGCGCCAGCCATCAGCGATAGAAATTTTTCCGCCTTCTGATTCAAACACGCGGCCGGTGACATGCGCAGCTTCCGCCGAGCCCAACCACGCGAGCAGTGAAGAAACATTTTCCGGTGCCCAGTAATCGAAGCTGCCATCCGTTGGTGCCGCCATGCGTGTTGCCATGGATTCCACGGCGGTGGTCATGCCTGTGCGTGCAGCCGGTGCAATCGCGTTGGCGGTGATGCCGTAACGGCCGAGTTCAGCGGCTTGGTTCAGCGTCAGCGCCGCGATACCGGCTTTAGCAGCCGCGTAATTGGATTGACCAACCGAGCCCTGCAAGCCTGCGCCAGAAGTGGTGTTGATGATGCGCGCATCCACCGTTTTACCCGCTTTGGATTGATCGCGCCAGTAGTGCACCGCGTGCGAAGAAATACAGAAATGGCCTTTCAAATGCACAGCCATGATCGCATCCCATTCTGCTTCGCTCATGGAAGCAAACATACGGTCGCGGTTGATGCCGGCGTTGTTCAACACGATGTGCAAATCACCGTAAGCAGCAATCGCTTCTTTCACCGCGTTTTCGCTGTCGGCGTAGTTGGTGATGTCTGAAGTGTTGACGATGGCTTTGCCGCCCGCCGCTGTAATTTCATCGACTACTTTTTGTGCGGCATCGCGATTGATATCGTTGACGACAACTGCACAACCTTCCGCAGCAAACACTTTGGCATGCGCTGCGCCCAAACCGCCGCCTGCGCCGGTGATGATGGCAACGCGATTATCCAAAATACCCATGATCAAATCCTCACAAAAAAATTATAAAAATACTTACAGTCTTTCGATGATGGTGACATTGGCCTGACCGCCGCCTTCACACATGGTTTGTAAACCGTAACGACCGCCCGTGCGCTCCAATTCGTGCAACAGCGTAGTCATCAAGCGCGCACCGGTTGCACCCAGCGGATGACCGAGAGCAATCGCGCCGCCATTGACATTGGTTTTCGCGTGGTCGTAACCCGTTTCTTTCAACCAAGCCATCACCACCGAAGCAAACGCTTCGTTGATTTCGACTAAATCGATATCCGACATTTTCATGCCCGCTTTTTTCAGTGCGTACTGCGTGGCAGAAATCGGTGCGGTGAGCATCCAAATCGGATCTTCTGCACGCACGCTCATGTGGTGTATGCGCGCCCGCGGTTTCAAGTTGTAACGCTTCAAGGCATTTTCAGAAACAATCAACATCGCCGATGAAGCATCACATGTTTGTGACGATACAGCCGCAGTGACTTTGTCACAACCGAACAGAAAATCCAGCTCCGCCATTTTTTCTAAAGAAGACTGGCGTGGCGTTTCATCGTGTTCTACGCCAGCCATCGGAATGATTTCGCGCTTGAAGCGACCTTCGGCAATCGCTTGCAATGCGCGCGTGTGCGATTCCAGTGAAAAAATTTCCAAATCTTTGCGCGACAGATTCCATTTATCGGCAATCATCTGTGCCGATTTGAATTGTGTTGGCGGCTCTGCACCGTAGCGCGTAACCCAACCCGTTGAGCCACTGAACGGATCTTTGAAACCCATCGGTTCGGCCGCGGTCATGGCAGAAGAAATCGGTATTTGCGTCATGGTTTGCACGCCGCCCGCGACGATGACATCCATCGTGCCGCTCATCACCGCTTGCGCCGCAAAATGCACGGCTTGCTGCGAAGAACCGCATTGGCGATCAATCGTCGTGCCTGGCACTTCTTGCGATAAACCGGCAGCGAGCCACGCGGTGCGCGCGATATCGCCTGCCAAAGGGCCGATGGTATCGACGCAACCAAAAATCACATCGTCGTATTCGTTGTCGGGAATACCGTTGCGCTCAACAATCGCTTTCAGCACATGCGCGCCGAGATCTGCGCCGTGTACTTGTGCAAGACCGCCTTTGCGGCGACCAGTAGGTGAACGAACTGCATCAACAATATAGGCTTCTGGCATTGCTAGTCTCCAATGGTGACCCCCTCGCCCTTGCGGGCACTCCCCCTACTTCGCAGGGGGAGATTTTATCCTCCCCTATGCAATAGGGGAGGTGCTGCGCAGCAGCGGAGGGGTAGTGTTTTAAAAAGTATTGCCCGCACCGATTTTCGCGTCATCACGCAACACAAAATCTGCCACGCGATTTTTATGAAACGCGACATCGCCCCAAGTGTTGTTCAACGCCCACGCTTTTTTCATAAAGATGTGCATATCCACTTCCCAGGTGTAACCCATCGCGCCGTGCACTTGTATGCCGTTTTTTGCGCCGAGCAGCGAAGCCTCGCTCGCAGCAATTTTGGCGTGCGATACATGCACGGCAGTGTCTGCATGATTATTTGCCAAGGAATACGCTGCGCGATGTACAACGGCTTTCGCGTATTCCAACGGTACAGCAACATTTGCAAGGCGATGTTTCACCGCTTGGAATGAACCAATCGCTTTGCCGAACTGCGTACGCTCGCTGGTATATTTCACGGAAATTTCGATCATGCGCTGTGTGAGACCGAGTGCTTGTGCAGCTGCGCCCAACACCCCCGCGTTAAACGCATCCGCAATAATTTTTTTCGCTTCTTCGCCGCGCGCAACACAAGTGGCGGCGGATGGCGTCCAAGCAACGCTGAACAATTTGCGCGAAGGATCGATGCTTTCGTTGTGCGTCAATTGCACCATGCTTTTGGTGACAGCGTGAATTTCATCGCCGTTTTGCAGCAGCAATAAATCCGCCACATGCGCATCTGTGACCAACAAGTTTTGCGCTAAACCGACAGCCACTTTCGCTTCGCCGGAAGCTATGCGCGGCAGCCACGCAAACTTCACTGCGTCATCGGGCAGGGCGTTGATCATCGGCACAGCAACCAACACGGTGTCGACTAAAGATTCAGGCAGCGCAACAAAACCGCAAGCTTCCGCGAGCAACACAAAATCGACCGCGTTCATGCCCATGCCACCAAATTCTTCCGGCACGGTGAGGCCGGTTAAGCCCATGCCCGCCATCGCTTGCCACACCTCTTCGTTGCGGCCGCTTTCTGTTTCCCAGCGCGCGCGAATGTGTTCCGGAGTGACTTCGTTGACGAGAAATTTTTTCACTTCGTCTTGGAACAGCAACTGGTCTTCGGTGAAGGTAAAGTCCATCGCGATGCTCCTCTTAGCGCGGCATGCCGAGCATGCGCTCAGCGATGATGTTGCGTTGAATTTCGTTGGTGCCGGCGTAAATCGGGCCAGACTGCGCAAACAAGAAGCCGTCCAACCAAGTGCCCACGCCAGCCGCCGCCGGTGCGTGCGGCAGCAACTCCGCGCGCGCCGACAAAATGCTCATCGCGGTTTCGTGCATGCGTTGATCCAACTCCGACCAGAAGATTTTGTTGGTGGAAGATTCCGGACCGATCTTGCCGCCTTTGTTCAAACGGCAAGCGGTTTGGTAAGTGGTCAGCGTGTAGGCTTCGGCATCCAAGTAGGCGCGGGTTACGGCATCGCGCACCGTGGGGTCGCGGTCGGCGTCGGCGCGATTGGCTTTGTACAACTCCACCAAGCGGCGTGCTGTGTTTTGGAAGCGCGCAGGCGAACGCAGCATCAAACCGCGTTCAAAACCGGCAGTCGCCATCGCCACTTGCCAGCCTTCGCCTTCGTTGCCGAGGCGGCGTTCCACCGGCACTTTCACATTGTCGAAGAAGATTTCGGCAAAACCGGGCAGGCCGTCCAACTGCGGAATCGGGCGCACAGTGATGCCCGGTAGGTTCAGCGGCACGAGGATAAAAGTCAGGCCGTGGTGGCGGCTAGAGTTCGGGTCCGTGCGGAACATGCCGAAGCACTGATCAGCCCATACCGCGCGGGTAGACCAAGTTTTTTGCCCGTTGATGATGTAGTGCGTGCCGTCTTCAGTCAGCTCGGCTTTGGAGCGAATGGCCGCCATGTCTGAACCCGCGCCCGGTTCAGACCAACCCTGCGCCCACACTTCGGTGCCGTTCGCCATTTTCGGCAGAATGTCCGCTTTCTGCTCCGGCGTGCCGTACTCCATCAAGGTAGGGCCGAGCAAGAAAATGCCGTTTTGATTGACGCGCAGCGGTGCGCCAGCGCGCCAGTATTCCTCTTCAAAAATCAGCCATTGGATCAAATCGCACGCGCGACCACCGAGCGCTTCCGGCCAAGTCACCATGCCCCAGCGACCGCTGTTGAGTTTGGCTTCCCACTCGCGGTGCTGCTTAAATCCTTCCTCGGTATCGAAAGATTGCAGCGGCGTTTTGGGGACATTGGCTTCAAGCCACGCGCGAACTTCAGCGCGAAAGGCCTTTTGCTGATCGGTATAGGCTAGATCCATGGGCAGTCTCGCAAAATAGGGAGCGGATATCAGCCAAGCAGGGCTGAAAAACGGGCGGCGATGATACCACGCGGGCGGGGGTGTTCCCTAAGTCCAGCGCAGGCGAGCAGCGGCAGTCTGTAGAGCTAACTGAGCACTGGGAACTGGCGTAGTTTTGCGCTAACGCAGGAGAAGAGTTGAGTGCATGCCAGTAGCCAAATAAAAATCATTGGCGCGATGATGAAGCATTGTTCGGGGATGATGATTAAAGCTTGAGCGAATGAAAAAATAACAATGGAAACAGCCATAAGGCGCGCTGGATTAGCGAACAGTGTTTTGTGATTTTGCACCAGAAACAGTAGCGCGGCAAAAATGGCAAGGATGTTGGCGACTAGCAATAATGGACGTTTTGGGCGCAAAACATCTGGGTGAATGTCTTTAATATCAGTGTCGGTATATGCCGTCATTGCTGAGCCTGCTTCTAGCTGAGGCCCCCAAGCATAGAGCGACAGTGGCATGGGCGATGGCACGGAATTGTCATTGGTAAAAGGCATATTGCCAATACTTAGACCGTAATTGCCAGCATTGGATGTTTCGCTGCTGATAAAAAAACGCTGAGGCTGTGAGGTTAGTCTGACAACTTTTTTTGCAATAACAGATGCTCTGTCATAATGAAAAAAAGCAATCGTTATGTTGCTTGGATTTTCAGACCACATCCAGATACTAAAGGTGTATTTTGTGTGGGCTTGCAGAGAAATCCATGTGGCTATGTATGCATCGGTGGAAGCTGGGATAGTTTTTTGTATCGTGCGGAATTTTGTAGCATAGTCTCTGAGGAAATCATTGGATATTTACTTATGCGTTAACCATAAGTCGGCATGTTTTCGTTATCTTCACTGAGGAGTTTATTGTTGGTGGTAGCTATCAATAAAAGTCACATTTTTATAGCTACCAAATAGAAAGCGGTTCGATTGTAAAAGCAGCCAAAAAAGCGATGGAAATCTCTTCTTTTAGGCTGGGCAGCAGGCCATGTTATTCCGCAGTGTTGAGGCTGTGAATACATTGGAAATAATGGCAAAACAGTGTCGTAGCCCAGTTTTTTGAGTTGAGGTGTGTCTGTCCATGCATTCGATGCAGTGGTAATGTAGGCAATCTTCCCGCTGACTTTGTGGGTGTGCATGACTTGAACAGCAGGAAAAAATAATGCGCTCAAAATAAAAATATGAGCTATTTTTTTGTATTCCCGACGCAAGCAAAGAAAAGCCGATAAAGCAAATTGCTACGCTGGCGAGCAATGGGTAAAAAAGTAGGAAAGATCGTATCCATGCGGCAAGCCCAATCATAGAACTGCCAGCAGTGATGCATATTAGGTTAGGGAATGTGTTGGTATTGTGCGAAAGTGGCAGTAGCCAGATGCCGTTTAGCATTAGCAATGTAGATGGCGGGTCAGACAGCGAAGTAAAAAGTGTTGGCCATAAAAAAATGGTGTGTATCAAATAGTTAGCAATAACAAGAAATATGGTTGGACAATTGACGTGTTTGCGTGTTTGCGTGATTGCGTGTTTGCGTTTAAAGAGAGTAGGGCAGACGGATAGCAGAGGAAACTAGCAATACGTGAGGTTGGTAAACCAACGCCTATCAGGTAGCCCCAGCGTTGGTAAACTAAACCAGTAGCCCAACGCCCGGGCGTGTTTCGTCATAGCGCAGTTGATGTAGTGCGCATTTCGCACCTATTTTCTTAAATACGAGCCTGCATCACAGCACTGTTGAAAAAAGTTGGCAAAAAAGAAGCCGAATTATGCCTGAAAATCCTTGTTGTATTTTTAGCGGGGGCGGAATTATTTTTATGCTAACGCAACAGCTTATGGAAGATTTCTGCAACGCACCAACATCTTGGGCGTGAGTTCCATCACCAGTTCATCGCGCTGGTTGAACAGCAGATTTTTGCAGGTGACGATGCCGTGGTCGGGGCGTGAGATTTCGACAGCCGCGCTTCCAGTACGCGAACTTCCAAACGCAGCACATCGCCCGCGCAAACGGGTAGCAGCAAGTTCATGTGCTCCACACCCAAACCGGCGGAGTAGGCGGGGCAGCGGTCGAGGTTGTTCACCAGCCACGAGCGCGCAGATGATGAGCAAAGCCGGGGCGGACCAACTGCCTGAACACGGAATCTTTGGCGGCGATGGGGTCGGTGTGGAAAGGTCTGATCGAAACGGCGCCCGAATTCGGGAGATTTCGCCTCGGTGACGAGATAGCCGCCCGCGCGGGCGACGAAATCGGGCGTCATGTCCTCAAAGTAGGCCAGAGGCCCCGGATGAAAGCCGGCAACAGACATAGTGGTTGCGTCCAAAAAGGGGCGCTCAGTTTATCCTGAGCTGCTGCCGCCGTTACACTGCACGTTTCCGCAACACCGCCGTATTTCACACAGGAGAATTGTTATGGCTGTTACCTCGCAAAAGAAGCGCTCGATGTCGGCATCATCACCAACAACGCGAAAAATGCTGGCGTTTTATCGCGATGCGTTGGGCTTGGCGCAAGAGCCGTCGATTCCATTCCGGGCTTAGGCACGATTCACCGCCTCGTTTGCGGCAACAGCATTTTGCGCATCATCGCGGCGGATAACGCGATTGAGTAAGACAGGCGCGTTGCACGTCGCAATGGTATTCGCTATTTGACCATCAACATCAGCAATCTCGATGAAGTCGTCGCCGATTGCAAAACCTGCGTTCAATTGCGGTGGATATTCGCGAATCTGCGCCCTGGCGCTGCGCTGCTGTCAGTTGCAAGATCCCGATGGCAACTATGTTGAATTTATTTGTGCGGGTTGAGTGTTGAGGAGAAATAGTATGAAACTTTACGGAAGTTTTACCTCACCTTATGTGCGCCACATCCGCATTGCTTTATTGGAAAGTGGCATGCCCTGTGTGTTTGTCGAAACGGATGCAGCCGCCAGCGCCACGCTGTCACCCACGCAAAAAGTGCCGTTTTTGAAATACACGGAAAACGGGCAAGAAAAACATTTGAGTGATTCCAGCGCAATTTTGAAATATATCCGTGAAAAAAGTGGTAAAACATTTTTTAACGATGATAAAAACACGCTGGCGGCGTTTAATGATTTTTGTACAGCCAATACTTTGCTAGATGCGGCTATCAATCTGTTTTATTTGGAAAAAGACGGCGTGACGCCAACGAGCAGTGTTTACATGGCGCGCCAGCAAGCGCGTTTACAAACGGGTTTGGCAGAGTTAAATAAATTGACATTTTCTAGCGCAGCACCGTTTAGTGAAGCGGAGTTGCGTATCGCCTGCTTCCTTGATTGGGCGCTGTTCAGAAAGCGTTTGTCGATAGATGGGCTTGCGTCGCTGCAAAAGTTGCTCATTGATATGAATCAATACGCACACTTTGCCAACACCGCGCCGCCGCAAGGCTGATTGCAGGGTGTTGGATGCGTTGTTAGAAAATAATCTCGCACCGGCTTTTGCGCGGCGAGAATCCATACTCGCTTTGCAAAAGAGCAACGCGCTGCGCGTTTTTCACGGCGCGGGCGAAGTAGTGTGTGGCGAGACGAAATTTCGCACCCTGCTGCAACAGTTGTCGATAGATCGCTTTGGCGGTCATGCGTGGCTGACTTTTTGGGATGCAGAAAAGGGCGATGGTGGTCGATCACTGTTTGCAGAAAAACTGCAGCAACCGCTGATCGTTTTTTTGCAGAAGTATTTCGCTTCAGCGGTGTTGCAATATCGACCGCGCAAAGGTGTGATTGGTGATCCTGTTGTGTTGTTTGGTACGCCGCCCGCCGAGCGTTTTGTGGTGCATGAAGGCGCAGCGCAATTTTCCGTACAGTTGCAAGGCGTGAAGCATCCAGGGCTGTTTTTAGATCACGCACCGCTACGCCAGTGGTTGTTGCACAACAGCAAAAATCTGTGCGTGTTGAATACATTCGCTTACACCGGCAGTTTGTCTGTTGCGGCGGCCTTGGGTGGTGCGAGTCATGTCACAACCTTGGATTTATCCAAAGCCACCACGCGTTGGGCACAAGAAAATGGCGAACTAAACGGTTTGCGCGATGAACGTGCACGTTGGATTGCCGGCGATGTCTTTGAGTGGTTGCCGCGCTTGAAACGTGAAATTGCACAGGGAAAACAGCCAGCCTATGACATGGTGATTGCCGATCCGCCTTCATTTTCGCGCAGCGATAAAGCGTATTTTCGACAGCAAAAGATTAACTGCGCTGCATGTTTGTTGTTGGATGTGCTGGCACCGAATGGGTTGTTGATTACCTCCATCAACTCCGCACAAATTTCATGGACGCAGTACGAAAAAGATTTGCTGCAAGCCGCGCAGCAAAAAGGCTGTCGCTTGCAAGTGTTGCAACGATTGGAACAGCCTGCCAGCTTCCCTAACTGGCTGGACGAGCAGGCGAGTGAGCGCTATTTGAAGGGCTTCATCCTGCGCGTGGTGCCAAATTAGCTATTGAAAGTTTAGTCAGGCGTGTAGCCCGCTTCACGCTGATGATGTATGGCAAGGATCAGTACAACATCCTCTTTCTGCTCGTAGCTGTACAAAGCCAGATAGCCAGATTGCCCGCGAGAAATAACCAGTTCTCTCAATTCTTGTTCAACTGCGCGACCAATCAGTGGATGATTGTTGAGTATTTGTATCGCCTCAGTAATCAGGTGAATGGTTTCAGTGACAGCCGTAGGTTCTGTCTGTAAAAGAAAATCCGTGAGTCGATCCAGATCAGCAAACGCTTGTTGGGAATAAATTAAGCGCGCCAAGTTTTGCTTCTCGGTTTTCTTGCTGTTTTTCCTTGTACACGCGCTTGCAGATAGGCGTGCACTTCGTCAGCAGCATAGCCTTGACCGGACGCGAGTGTTTCTTCTCTAGTAGCTGTGGCATCAGCAATGAGCTGTGCGCGTTTTTCGGCGTTGGTTGCTGCAGTGCGAATGGCATCCACCATAAAAGCGTGCGGCGTGATGCCTTGCATTTGCGCAGCTGTAGTGGCGAGTTTTTTCACTTCTTCTGGCAATTTAAGAGATGTGGTAGGCGATGTGATGGGCATAGCTGTTTGCCGCCTTAAGATTGGTGTCACCATGGTAACACTTTGGTCGCGTGGTGGAGGTTCATCCTGCGCGTAGCGCCAAATTAGCCGTGTATACTGCCGCTCCCTAAAACTGCTCAGTCACATTCTTTATGGCTCAATTTCTTACTTTTATCAGTCAGCAGTGGATGTTGGTGTCGTTGCTGTTGTCGTTGGTTGGCTTGTATTTGTGGAATGAAAACCGCCGTGCTGGCGCGGGTGTTTCGATACATCAACTGACACATCAGGTGAACAACGCCAATGCGGTGGTGGTGGATTTGCGTGAGCCGAAAGAGTTTCGTGAAGGGCATGTCGTTGATGCCATCAACATTCCTTACGCCAAATTGGCAGAGCGCATGGCGGAATTGGATAAGGCGCGCCCTGTGGTGCTCGTCGATAAAATGGGCCAACACAGCGCCACGGTGGGGCGTACGCTGCGGCAAGCAGGCTATCAGGTGTCGCGCTTAAATGGCGGTATGAGCGAGTGGACGGCATCCAATCTGCCCGTCGTGAAAGGAGGCTGATGTCGTGCCTAAAGTCACTGTTTATTCGTCAGATTTCTGCCCTTTTTGTCGCCGCGCTAAAGCTTTGCTGACCAGCAAAGGCGTGGTATTTGAAGAAATTTGCGTTGATGGTCGCAGCGATGTGCGTGCTGAAATGGCGGCGCGCGCGGGTCGCAACACGGTGCCGCAAATCTGGATAGGCGAACGCCACATTGGTGGTTGCGATGACTTACACGCACTGGATGATGCTGGTGAGTTGGATGGTTTGTTAGCAGTTACTCACGCTTAGAGTATTGATGGAGAAAGTTATGTCAGAAGAAGGTTTGCAGTTCGGTATCCAGCGCGTCTATATCAAGGATGTCTCTTTTGAGTCGCCGCAGGGCGTGTTGCTGTTTAACAAACAGATTTCACCTGCGATTGAACAAGACATTGCCATGTCGGTTACTACGGTGGCGGAAGATCACTACGAAGTGGTGCTGACATTGACCATCACCGCAAAAGAAGGTGAGCAGGTGCTGTTTTTAGTGGAAGTGCATCAGGCGGGTATTTTTGGTATTCGCGGCGCGAATGAAGAGCAGTTACGCAAAATTACCTCCACGCAGTGCCCAACAATCCTGTTTCCCTACGCGCGCCAATTGATTGATAGCCTGCTGCAACACGCCTCATTGGCTCCATTGCTGTTGCCGCCGATCAATTTTGATGCCTTGAGTTTCCAACCTAAGCCAGAAGATACAGTTACGCATTAACTTTCTGGATGCTAAAAAGCTATATCAAAAAACTTTGATATAGCTTCAGGCTCTGCTAGTATCGCCGTCCCAAATTTTGTTTGCGATGCGCCGATACGGTCATGTTGCCCCACGCCACCTCAACACCTGACCCCAGCAGCGATAGCCTGCATTTGGCCAGCTATTTGAAAGCTGTAGCGGATCCGCTACGGCTGATGGTGTTGCGTCTGCTGAAGCAAGATTCCTTCGCTGTGTTGGAGCTGTGCAGCTTGCTGGCGGTGAAGCAATCGGGCATGAGCCATCACCTGAAAATCTTGGCACAGGCCGGTTTGGTGGCGACGCGCCGTGAGGGCAATACCATTTTTTATCGCCGTGTGACCGCCGCAGAAGTGGCGGATGCCGCGTTGCAGCAGGCGTTGTTCGCACGCGTAGATGGCATGCCGTTGGATGCGGAAATCGCCGAGCGTTTACTGGCTGTGCAACGCGAGCGCACGGCGAGTTCAAAAGAATTTTTTGCAGAAAACGCTGCGCTGTTTCGTCAGCAGCAAGAACAAATTGCGGATTACGAATTGTATGGTTCGGCGGTGGCGGCGTTGTTGGATCGTTTGGTGCTGCCTGCGCGTCAACACGCAATAGAGATTGGCCCCGGTAACGGGCAGTTTCTCAGTGAATTAGCTGCGCGTTTTACAACGGTGTTGGCTATCGACAACAACCAACCGATGTTGGCGCAAGCCGCTGAAACTGTGCGCGAGCAACAATTAAACAATGTCTCGTTGCAGTGCTGTGAAATTGCAGAGTTGTCGCCGACGATTCAGCCAGATTGTGTGGTGTTGAATATGGTGTTGCACCACACTTCATCACCGGCAGAAGTCATCGCGGCAATTAGTCATTTATTGCCGCCGCAAGCGGTGCTGTTGATTTGCGAGCTGTCGCACCATCAACAAACTTGGGTGAAAGAATCGTGCGGCGATATTTGGCTCGGTTTTGATCCGAATGATTTAACCGATTGGTTAACGCAAGCCGGTTTTGCTTGCGAGCACAGTCAGTATTTGGCTTTACGCAATGGTTTCCAAATTCAAATTCACGCGGCGCGCAAGTTGCCGTCTTCCATCCACTCGTTTTAATTGTTTCATGCAGGAGAGTTATTATGTCTGAGTATTCTATTTTCACTTCTGAATCGGTGTCTGAAGGTCATCCAGACAAAATGGCGGATCAAGTATCCGATGCGATTCTTGATGCGATTCTGGAACAAGATCAGTACGCGCGCGTTGCCTGCGAAACGCTGGTAAAAACCGGCGTAGCGATTGTTGCCGGTGAAATCACCACAACAGCCGTTGTTGATTACGAAAAAATTATTCGCGGTGTAATTAATGACATCGGTTACAACAGTTCCGATGTGTATTTCGATGGCAGCACTTGCGGCGTGTTGAATTTGCTCGGTCAACAATCACCAGATATTGCACAAGGCGTGGATCGCGCCAAACCGGAAGATCAAGGCGCGGGCGACCAAGGTTTGATGTTTGGTTACGCGGCGAACGAAACCGATGTGTTGATGCCGGCGCCGATTCAATACGCGCACCGTTTGGTGGAGCGCCAAGCCGAAGCGCGCAAATCCGGTTTGTTGCCTTGGCTGCGCCCTGATGCGAAATCGCAAGTCACTTTTCGCTACGAAAACGGCAAACCAGTGGCGGTGGATGCGATTGTGTTATCAACACAACACGCAGCGGATGTGAGCGATAGAGATATTCACGATGGCGTAATGGATTTGGTCATCAAGCATGTCATTCCTGCGCAGTGGATGTCGAAAGAAACCAAAATCTACATCAACCCAACCGGTCGTTTTGAAATCGGTGGTCCGATGGGCGATTGTGGTTTGACCGGCAGAAAAATTATTGTCGATTCTTACGGCGGTATGGCGCGTCACGGCGGCGGTGCTTTCTCTGGCAAAGATCCATCGAAAGTGGATCGCTCAGCGGCGTATGCCGGTCGTTATGTGGCAAAAAACATTGTCGCAGCGGGTTTGGCCGATCGCTGTGAAATTCAAGTGTCTTACGCGATTGGTGTGGCAGAGCCGACTTCGGTTTCCATCAACACTTTTGGTACCGGCAAAGTATCGGATGAAAAAATTGTGCAATTAGTGCGCGAGTTTTTTGATCTGCGCCCTTACGGCTTAACGCGCCAGTTGGATTTGCTGCATCCGATTTATCGTGCTACCGCTTCTTATGGTCACTTCGGTCGTCCATCGGAAGAAATTCTGTTCAACGGTAAGCCGTGCACAACCTTTACTTGGGAGCGCACCGACAAAGCCGAAGCCCTGCGTGATGCGGCGGGTTTGAAGTAAAACTAAAACCTGCTGTCATTTTCACAAGGATGGCCGTCGTTATCGCCGTCCATCTTTGTGTTAGGGCAATTTTTTACAAAAAATTCTGCTTCTGCTCGTGAAGTCATTTGGCTGCAATACTGTCTGCCGTCACAGCGAAAAGAAGATTGTGTTGTTTGTGTTGAAGTTGTATAGACAGATGTTGTATTGCTAGTGGTTGGTGGTGCTATTGTTTTTTGTATAGTGCTGGAAAAATTGGATGTGTAAGAAGTAAGTTTGTTGGTGATAGGGAAAGCTATATTGTCTTGCAATAACGCAGAGCCAATTATTAAAGCAAGACCAAACACCTGCGTGAGAAAAGGTTTTTTCGCGCTCTGCCAATGAATGATTAAATAAAACAAAGAAATAAAAGGCAGGAACAGCACGCCCAATCCCCACAGGATGCTGGTTTTGAAAGCGGCGATGAGATAGCCAAGCCCGCCAATGATGAAAATAATAATTCCGATCAAAAAAACGATAGTGCTCATGATTTTATTTCGCTGCGTGTTTGTGGTTATTGATCAAATGCTCAACGACGGACGGATCCGCCAGCGTAGAAATATCGCCAATGTTTTCTATGTCGTTTTCTGCAATTTTGCGCAAAATACGTCGCATGATTTTTCCTGAGCGCGTTTTCGGCAGTGCGAGCGCCCACTGAATTTTGTCGGGCTTGGCAATCGCGCCAATTTCTTTGGTGCAGTATTGCGCGAGTTCGTTTTCTAAAGTGGTGTCGCCGTGTTCGCCGTGCATCAAAGTTACAAAACAATAAATGCCTTGGCCTTTGATGTCGTGCGGATAGCCGACCACAGCGGCTTCAGCAACTTTCGGGTGCAACACGAGTGCGGATTCAATTTCCGCTGTGCCTAAACGATGACCGGAAACATTGAGCACATCGTCCACACGCCCCGTGATCCAGTAGTAGCCGTCGGCATCGCGGCGCGCGCCGTCGCCCGTGAAGTAATAGCCAGGGTATTGCGAAAAATAGGTGTCGATTAAGCGTTGGTGATTGCCGTACACCGTGCGAATTTGTGCAGGCCACGAGGCTTTCATCGCCAGCATACCTTCGCCTGCACCGAGAATTTCTTGCCCGTTTTGATCGAGTAACACCGGCTGCACGCCGAACACAGGCAGCGTCGCCGAGCCAGGTTTGGCGGCAATGGCGTGCGGTAGCGGCGTAATCATGTGCACGCCCGTTTCCGTTTGCCACCATGTATCGACAACTGGGCAGCGACCATCGCCCACCACGCGGTGATACCACGCCCAAGCTTCGGGGTTGATCGGCTCGCCCACTGTGCCGAGCAGGCGCAAGCTACTGCGTGAAGTACGCGTCACGAATGCATCGCCCTGAGCCATCAAGGCGCGAATAGCCGTGGGCGCGGTGTAGAGAATGTTGACTTGGTGTTGGTCGCACACTTGCCAGAAACGCGAGGCATCGGGCCATGTCGGTACGCCTTCAAACATCAGTGTAGTTGCGCCGTTGGCGAGTGGGCCGTACACGGTGTAGGAATGCCCTGTCACCCAGCCGACATCGGCGGTGCACCAAAAAATCTCGCCGTCTTGGTAATCGAAGGTATGGCGAAAAGTCATCGCCGTCATCAACAAATAACCAGCGGTGGTGTGCAGTACGCCTTTGGGTTTGCCGGTGGAGCCGGAGGTGTAGAGGATGAACAGCGGGTCTTCTGCGCCCATCCATTCCGGTTCGCAATCGTCGGGCTGCTGGCTGACGAGGCTGTGATACCAGACATCGCGCGGCTCGTACCAAGCAATATGACCACCAGTGTGGCGCACGGTCAGTACGGTGTGTACGAGCGGGCAGTGTTGTAATGCGGTATCGACGCAGGCTTTCAGTGGGATGGCTTTGCCGCCGCGCACGCCTTCATCCGCTGTGATCACCACACGGCAGTCAGCATCGAGGATGCGATCTTTCAGCGACTCCGCCGAAAAACCGCCGAATACCACAGAGTGCACCGCGCCGATGCGCGCGCAAGCCAACATCGCGTAAGCCGCTTCAGGGATCATCGGCAGATAAATGCACACGCGGTCGCCGCGCTGTACGCCGCGTTCTTTCAGTGCGTTGGCGAGCTGGCAGACATGGCGATGCAATGCGCGGTAAGTGATGTGGCGCGTGTTGTCTGGGGTATCGCCCTCCCACACGATGGCGGTTTGCTCACCGCGCGTGGCGAGGTGGCGGTCGATGCAATTGACGCTGACATTGAGCAGCGCGCCTTCAAACCAGCGCGCTTGCCCTTGCTTCATGTCGCAATCGGAAACCTGATCCCACAGCCGCTCAAAATCCAAAAATTCGCGCGCGCGCTCTGCCCAAAAAACATCGGGCTGTGCAATGGAGTGCCGATACAGCGCATCGTATTTTTCGCGATCAATGTGCGTGGCAAAGCGCTCGGTGGCAGGGAAGGGGCAGGTATAAGTGGGATGAGACATAACAGCTCCTTGCGTATAGCGTTTTGGCTATCCTACCTGTCTTGTCTGTCACTTGAACAGCTGCGAGTGTTTGTGGTGTGATGGCTTTGCTGTGCGAATTGAGGCAGTACGGATTCAGATGGCTATCAAAATAGACTGATAAAAAATAAAGGAGTTGGTTATGGAACAATTTGAGTATTTCACTTCCGCTGTGCAGCAGTATGTCAATTTTGAGGGGCGCAACACGCGCACCCAATATTGGATGTTCATATTGTTTTACATCGTGCTCTATATCGGTTGCGCCATTGTTGACGGCGTGCTCGGCACCTATTTTATTGCCGCAGTATTTTCTTTGGCCTTGTTGTTGCCCAGCATCGCTGCTGCTACGCGGCGCTTGCACGACACTGGTCGCAGTGGTTGGTGGCAGTTGATTGGTTTAATTCCATTGATTGGTTGGATTGTTTTGATTGTCTTTCTTGCCCAAGACACACACCCAGGTGAAAACCAATACGGTCCTAATCCCAAAGAAACGGCTAACGCTTAAAAAACTGTTAAAAACAAAAACGCCGACAGTGTTGAGCTGCCGGCGTTTTTTTAATTGTGCTGCTGATGGTTTACACATTAAACCGAAAATGCATCACATCGCCATCTTTCACGATGTAATCTTTGCCTTCTAAACGCCACTTGCCCGCGTCTTTGCAGCCCTGCTCACCTTGGTGTTGTACAAAATCGTCGTAAGACATCACTTCGGCGCGAATAAAACCTTTTTCAAAGTCGGTGTGAATGACGGCAGCAGCTTTGGGCGCGGTGCTGCCAATTTTTACTGTCCATGCGCGCACTTCTTTTACGCCGGCAGTGAAGTAGGTTTGCAGGCTTAACAACTGATAGCCAGCGCGAATCACGCGATTCAGTCCTGGCTCTTCCATGCCCAGCGTTTCTAAAAACTCGGCTTTGTCTGCTTCGTCGAGTTCTGCAATTTCCGCTTCAATTTTGTTGCAGATGGGTACAACCACTGAGCCTTCTTCGCTGGCTAATTGTTTCACTGCATCGAGATGCGGGTTGTTATCAAAACCGTCTTCCGCAACATTGGCGATATACATGGTGGGTTTGGTGGTGATCAAACACAGCGGTTTTAACAGCGCGAGTTCATCGGCATCGAGTTTTATGATGCTGGCGCGTTTGCCTTCTGCTAAAACGGGCTGAATTTTGTCCAGCACTGCTTTTAATTGTTGTGCATCTTTGTCGCCGCTTTTGGCTTGTTTTTGGCAGCGCAGCAAAGTTTTTTCTACGGTGTCGAGATCGGCGAGCGCCAATTCCATGTTGATGATTTCAATATCGTCGAGCGGATTGATGCGGTTGGCGACATGAATCACATTGTCATCTTCAAAACAGCGCACGACATGAGCAATCGCATCGGTTTCGCGAATATTGGCGAGAAATTTATTGCCGAGGCCTTCGCCTTTTGATGCGCCTGCCACTAAACCAGCGATATCCACAAACTCCATGGTGGTGGGAAGAATACGCTCAGGGTTCACAATTGCGGCAAGTGCATCGAGGCGCGCATCGGGCATGGGCACGATGCCGGTGTTGGGTTCGATGGTGCAGAACGGAAAGTTTTGCGCTTCGATGCCCGCTTTAGTCAGTGCATTAAATAGCGTGGATTTTCCTACATTGGGTAAACCGACGATGCCGCAATTAAATCCCATAATTTTTTCCTCAATAAAATCTGAAAAGTTTTTCTATCTAAATTATTTTTTATCGGAGTGTAGTTGCAACATGGCTTTGTCCATATTGCCGCTCACGACATCGGGCAGTACGCGTAATGCGTTGACCATAGCGTCGGCGGTTAATTCAAACTCTGCAACCGGCGCGCGCTTCAACACAAAATCGGACACTATTTTGGGGTTGCCTGGATGGCCGATGCCGATACGCAATCGTGCAAACGAATTTTGATTGCCGAGTGCGCTGACAATATCGCGCAGGCCGTTGTGGCCGCCATGACCTCCGCCAACTTTTAAGCGTGCGCTGCCAGGGAGGATATCAAGCTCATCGTGCGCCACTAAAATAGTTTCTGGCGCGATTTTGTAAAAGTTGGCGAGTGCGCCGACGGCTTGCCCACTGCGATTCATGTAAGTGGATGGCAGTAATAAACGCACGCTGTGATTGCCGATCAATACTTGTGCAGTGCTGCCGGCAAATTTTTTTTCTTCTTGCCAGTTGGCGCGGTATTCGTCGCCCAGCAAGCTGACAAAATCTGCGCCCGCATTGTGACGCGTATGTGCGTATTCGCGTCCGGGGTTGCCGAGGCCAACAATCAGTTGAATGACTTCACTCATCAGTTTTCCCTGCTAAAAAAAAGGCCAGCAACGCGCTGGCCCTTTTCTGTGCGGAGGCGAATTACTCTTCGCTGCCGCCTTTTACTGCGTGTACTGCAACGATAGGCAGATCGTGATCTGCACCGTGTGACAAAGCAACAGACTCAACACCTTTCGGCAGTTTCAAATCAGAAATGTGAATAATTTGATCAACCATGACATTCGCCATATCAATTTCGATGAACTCAGGCAGATCAGCTACCAAACAGCTAATTTCTAAGTCATTCATGCTGCGGCTGATCGCACCGCCTTGTTGCTTAACGCCAGCACAATTGTCTTCATTGATGAAGTGGAAAGGAACGCGGATATAAATTTTGCTGGTAGCGGAAACGCGTTGGAAATCTGCGTGCAAAATGCGTGGTGCAGAAGGATGGCGCTGCAAATCACGCAACAGCACTTTTTGTGCTTGGCCATCGACATTGAGCGTGATGATGCTGCTGTAAAACGCTTCAGATTCTAAACATTTCGACAAATCTTTATGCGGAACACTGAGTGTGGCAGGTTCTTTGTTGTCGCCGTACAGAATGGCTGGAACTTGATCGTTCAGACGACGCAGGCGGCGGCTCGCACCTTTCCCCTTGTCGGCTCTTGCTTGAGCTTGCAGAGTAAAACTGGACATGGTTATTACCTCATTTTGCGGCAGTGCCGCGTGGTTGTTCACTGCATTTGCGACCAATGCAGCGCTGTGGCCATCGTGCGTGTTCGGTCAGTTGAACATCGCACTGACGGATTCTTCGTTGTTGACGCGGCGAATCGCCTCCGCCAACAAACTCGCCATGGATAACTGACGAATTTTGGAACAGTTTTTCATTTCAGCACTGAGCGGAATGGTGTCGGTAACAACCAACTCGTCGATGCTAGATTTTGTAAGATTTTGTAGCGCATTACCGGATAAAACTGGGTGCGTGCTGTACGCCACCACACGGCCTGCACCGCGTTCTTTTAGTGCGTCGGCAGCTTTGCATAGTGTGCCGGCGGTATCGACGATGTCATCCACCAAAATGCAAGTGCGGCCTTCGACTTCACCGATGATGTTCATGACTTCACTGACATTCGCTTTCGGGCGGCGTTTGTCGATGATCGCCAAATCGCAATGCAATTCTTTCGCTACTGCTCGTGCGCGCACCACGCCGCCGATATCGGGTGAAACAACCAGCAAGTTTTCGTATTTTTGTGCGCGAATATCGTTGAGCAACACAGGTGAGCCGTAAACATTGTCTACGGGTACATCAAAAAAACCTTGAATTTGTTCAGCGTGCAAATCGACGGTGAGTACGCGGTCTACGCCGGAAGCCGTCATCATGTCTGCGCAGACTTTGGCGCTGATCGGCACGCGAGCTGAGCGCACACGGCGATCTTGGCGCGCGTAACCAAAATACGGTACGACCGCTGTGATGCGTGCAGCGGAAGCGCGACGCAGTGCATCAGTAATAAACAGCAATTCCATCAAATTGCGATTAGGTGGCGCACAGGTGGGCTGCACGATGAACACATCACCGCCGCGAACATTTTCGTTAATCTCGACGCAAATTTCGCCGTCAGAAAAAGTATTTACTTCGGCGTCACCCAATTTAATACCGAGGCGCTGCGCAATGCGCTGTGCTAATTCTCGGTTGGCGTTGCCAGAAAAAACCATAAAGTTGGACATGAGCGGCACTCGGAATCTATCAGCGCAAAGGAATGGTGAACTGCACAAGTCAAACAAGAAAATGGCAGGGGTAGATGGATTCGAACCACCGAATGGCAGGATCAAAACCTGCTGCCTTACCGCTTGGCGATACCCCTGTAGTCTGCCTCCGGATGCAACAACTGGCAGTGCGCAGGAGATACATTCACTCCTTTTGCTACGAACCCTGATACATCGTTGGGCTTTTTTGCCAGTACAGCTTCAGCGGATTCGCGCGATGGAAAAGCGGCAAAGACGCTGGCACCGGTACCGGTCATTCTGCTGGGTGAAAAAGTGGCGAGCCAAGACAGCGTGTTTTTTACGGCTGGATAGGCTTTTTCCACTACAAATTGGCAGTCGTTGCGCGTGGCAACGGGGCTACCCCCCCGCAGAAAGGCGGCTATTGTGATGGCGGCTGTGTTGCGTGTCAATTCCGGCGCGTTAAAGATTTCTGCGGTGCTGACATGGCAACCGGGTGTGAGTACCACGAACCATTGTTCGGGCAGATCAATCGGCGTGAGTGCGTCGCCCACACCTTCTGCCCAGCTGCTGCGACCTCGCACAAAGACTGGCACATCGGCACCGAGTTGCAGACCCAGTGTGGCGAGTTCGTCTATCGACAAATCAAGCTGCCAAAGACGGTTTAAGCCCAGCAGCGTAGTCGCAGCATCGGAGCTGCCGCCGCCCAAACCGCCGCCCATCGGCAAGTATTTGTCGAGCGTGATGTCAGCGCCCAAGGCGCAGCCTGTGTGTTGTTGCAGAAGTCGCGCTGCGCGCACGATCAGGTTTTGCTCTGGCGGGACGCCTGAAATGTTGCTGTGCAGATGTGTCTCGCTGTCGCTACGCAGCATGAAATGCAATGTGTCGCCCACATCCAACAACTGAAAAACAGTTTGCAGCAGGTGGTAGCTGTCAGCGCGTCGCCCGACAATATGCAGAAACAGGTTCAGCTTAGCCGGTGCGCAAAGTGTCAGCGAAGCCATCAATCCAGTTGCCATGTCTTGATGATGAGCGTGATGCGCAACTCGCCGCGCGTAGCATCAATACGGCCGGGCAGTGTTATACGCGGCGCGGGTTGCTGTGGGTCGCTGAAGTGAATGGTCCAGCCGTCTTGCTCTAGCTCTGCCAGCCAGCCTTCCGCTGCGTAGCTTGCTTTTTGTGGCGAGGGTTTCGGTGCGGGCAGGCCGCGCAGCCACCAAGTCAGTTGTGCGGCGGGCAGCGGCCAGCCGATCAATTGTTGCGATAACTCCTCTACCGATGCTGCGTGTACGCGTTGCTCGCCCTGTTCAAAATTCACATCATTCGGCGTGCCGTGTATGCGTGTGGCTTTCAAACCAGCAGGCCCCGACAGTTGAATATCAAATTGCTCACCGTTCTGTAGCCATTGCAGTCGCGCCGATTCGGAATTGTTCGTCGAGCGCACAGCCAATTTGCCGCTGGCGTCCCAGCGTTGTATCTCGGTGAGGCGTTGCTGTAGCGCGAGATCAGGCTTGCCGTTGGTTGCCATCGGCTTCGTAACGCAACCGGTAAGCAATGCACTGAGCAACAGTAGCAACAGAAAGTGCATTTTGAGAGCAGGTGTTCTTTGCATATAAAGCTATTCTGTGTGCGCGCAAGAGCTGCGTACCATACCCTAGAATGTGCAATGCGTAAAAAGTGAGGGAGTGTATGGAGAATTATTGTGTCGCACAGAATGACACGCAAGCCATGATTGTGGATTGTGCGGGTTATGAAAAAGGTAAGCGTGTACGCACATTAGCAATACACGAGGTGCAAGAATGGATTACACATCCTCATCGTTTTGTTTGGATAGGCTTGCACGAGCCGAGCAAAGAATTGCTACACGAAGTGCAGCAGCAGTTTGGTTTGCACGATCTTGCGGTTGAAGATGCTGTTAACGCACATCAGCGCCCCAAGCTAGAGTTTTATGACGATTCTTTGTTTATGGTTTTGCGTACAGCGCAGAGAAAAAATGACGCAGTTGAATTTGGTGAGACGCATGTTTTTGCTGGGCGCGGCTATGTGGTCTCGGTTCGTCATGGTGCGTCGATTTCTTGTCGAGAATTGCGTGCGCGCTGTGAAAGAATGCCGGAGATGCTCGCCAAAGGCTCAGATTTTATTGTCTATTCTTTGATGGATTTTGTGGTGGATAACTATTTGCCGATCATTGATGAAATGGAAGGAGAGGCCGAACAAATTGAAGGTAATATTTTAGAGGGTCGCGTCGATCGTAAGATGGTGCATCGCGTGTATGAGTTGCGCAGACATTTGCGTGCTCTGCACGGTATGACAGTGCCGGTGATTGATATATCGAGTCGTTTGGCGCGTTTTGATTCGGGTTTAATCGACGATGATATGCGTCTTTATTTTCGCGATATACAAGATCATGTCATTCGTATTGATCACGATATTAATGCTCTGCGCGATTTACTGTCCTCCGCCTTGGAAGCCAACATTATGTCGGCTTCTGTCGAGCAAAATGAAGTGATGAAAAAATTAGCGGCGTGTGCTGCGATGTTGGCTGTGCCGACAGCTATTGCCGGTATTTACGGTATGAACTTTGAATTTATGCCGGAGTTGGAGTGGAAATACGGTTATGTATATGCGCTGGGTTTGATGGCATCGGCAAGTAGTTATTTGTATTACCGTTTCAAGAAGGCCGGATGGTTGTAATGCTATTGAAAACGGGTGAGGTGCATATTTGGTTATTACCGTGCTTGCAAATATTGCCCAACACCTTGTTAGATTTTTTGCCACTGGAAGAAATAAAGCGTGCTGAAACAATGAATAGTGTGCGCAGAAAGAATGAATGGTTGGCGTCACGCGCTTTATTGCGCGCTTGTTTATCGCATTACACGGCAAATGATTCTTTGGCGCTAGTTTTTGAAAAAACAGAAGCTGGAAAGCCTGTGTTAATTAAGCCAATCAGTGACTATGTGTTTAATTTAAGCCACGGACCGCGCTGGATAGCCTGTGCGGTGGCGCGTGCGCAATGCATAGGCATCGATATCGATAGCGAATCGCGCCGTAATCGCACAGATGATATCTCTAAGTACTATTTTCATTCCGCAGAACAAAAAGTTTTACAGGGCTTGCCCGATGAGGTGCAGCGTAAACGACAATTCTTTCGCTATTGGACTTTGAAAGAGGCGTACATCAAAGCGCGCGGTACAACGATTAGCAGCTCTCGTTTGCATGAAATGGGATTTGCGCTACAAGAAAAAGAAAATCCAGAGCCATTGTTTGATTTGCCGGAAGGAAAATGGTCGTTTAAGCAGTGGTACTTTGATCGCGATCATCATTTGTCATTGGCTTGCCATTGGTCGGCGTGCGACACTGGCGCGGACACCACGAAGCTGCAGTATCATTTTTGGCAGTGGCATCCTGAAACAAATCAGCGTACTAATTTTGTGATGAATGAGTCCTAAGTATTATGCAGCAGCCATTCGTTTTAACAGCACAACAAAAAACACGCTTTGATCTATTCGGCTATCTTGTGTTTCGCGGCTTGCTCGCAGATCGTATGCACAGTTTGCGTGCGGCATTTGATCAAGTGTTTGCTGAGGCGCGTGGCGATATTATTCCTTGGGATCATGTAGTGCATCACAATCGCCCGCGACAAATCATGCCAGCGATTGTTGAAAAAAATGCATTGATTCGAGAGTTGGCTAATAGCGATCCGATTGCTTCTATTGTTAGTGGTTTATTGGGTGAGCCGTTTCGGCTATTGGGCAGTGACGGCAATATTTATGATTGCGGCACGCGTTGGCACACCGATATTACTGGGCTGCCTTACAACTGCCGCAATGCAAAAGCGATTGTGTATTTCGATGAAATGCGTGCCGGTGAAGATGCGTTTCGCGTTATCCCTGGCAGCCATCATCACACAGATCGCTTTGCTAAATTACTCAAGAAAAGTATCAAGACGCCAGAAGAAACGGTGGGGCTTTCCCTCACGGAAGTGCCTTGTGATGAAGTGCCAACGCGCCCCGGTGATTTGGTGGTGTTTGATGCACGCATTTGGCACGCAGTGCCTTATGCGGGAAATCGTCGACACATGATGTCTTTTTTATATGTGGACAAAGATTACCAAGAGCAACAAGCGCCGATCAGCGAAGATTATCGTTGATCGGCAGGGTGCTTTATTTCGTGTTGTTTTTAGCTTGTGTTGGCAATAGAGGTCTGTCGCGTTGTTCTAGCATTTCATAAGATTGACGCGCTTTGAGTATGCCCACCCAACGCGGCTTGGCGACAAATTTTTCGCTAAAGAAATCATCCTCTGCATTGCATTCTTTGTATTGAATAGCGGCTAATTTGCACCACCCACTCATAAAATAAGACAGCGATATAGGGCGATGTACAGTGTTTTTTATTGCATTCATATCGTGTTGTGTGGACCAACTCGGTGAAGGCCAAAGAATAAACGGCACATCGTACATGCCGATGGTTGGTTTGCTCATGTCGCGACCGTTATAGTCGCGCACATCAAATACTTCTTCACCGTGATCAGCAAAATACAAAAGAAAACCGTAAGGATCTTTGGCGCGATAAGTGTCGATTAATTGACGCACAACGAAGTCGTTGTAACGCACTGCGTTGTCGTACTCATTGTATAAATGAAAAGCTTCTTTGTTGGTGACGAATGGCGAGGCAGGTTGTTGGCCTGTGAAGACATCAAAAGATTCTGGATAGCGGTATTCGTAGGCAAAGTGTGTACCAAGGAGATGCACCACAATAAATTTGCGCGGCGCTTGATCGGCTAATGCCTCGGCAAAAGGCTGAAGCACTACCTCGTCGTGGCTGTTGGCATTTTGGCGTCTGTTGTTATTTAAAAAGGTAGGTTCATCAGTCAAGTTGGCGAATGCCGTTAGCATCGTGTTGCGGTGCGTTAGTGTTTGTTGGTTGGTGATCCAAAAAGTTTTAAAGCCTGCTTTTTTCATCATTGTGACGATATTCATCGCACTGTAGGCTTTGTTGTATTGCTCCGGCGTTGTGAATGTCAGCGTGCTTGAAAGTGATTCAATGGTGTAAGGGATGTTGGCCACGACATTGTCGTATACCAATAATTCATTGCGAATTTCTTGCAATTTTGGATTGGTGTCGCGTGTATAACCATACAGCGATAAACGGTTGCGATTGGTAGATTCGCCTATCACCAAAACATAAGTTTGTACTGCAGTGTTGTCTGTGCTGGCAATGACAACATTTTTAGCAGCAGCTTCCATATTTTCTTCAATGTGTTCAGCTGCTTGTAGATTTTTTCTGTAATCAGAAAAACTGTGTATGGTGCTCCATGGTTCTGTTGTGGAAAACTTATCCTGTAAATCATCTGCAGAAAATCGATTAAAGCCATCGGAAATAAAAGGCTTGAGTAACAGCGTGGCAGTAAGTGCGATATAAATACCGCGTGCTGTATTGCTGGGTGTTGCTGCTTTTATGCTGCGACGATAAAACCACCAAGGCGGCAAGCAAAAAAGAATACCGACAGGAACCATCCACCAGCGCAAAAACTGTTGCAGAAACTCTATCGATTCCCTTGGTGGGCTTTCCATGATGGCGACAAAAACACTTTGTGACATTTCCTGCTGAAACATCAAGAAATAGCCTACTTTCATCAGAGCGCAGGCGCCCATTACAAAACCGAGAAGCCCGAAAACAATCGCCCAACTGCGGCGCGGCAAAAGGGCGGGCAGTAGTAACCAAGTCAAGCTGTACAGCAGTGCATCGCGCGGACCGGCCCAGCCGGTGTTGTCGGTGGCGAAAACAAGCAGTTGTGGCGCAACAGAAAACCAAGCAAAAAACAGATAGAACATCAAAGAAGGGTGCATAAGTCGAGTGACATCTAGAGGGGGGGGGGAAAGGTGGCGCACTGTATCGGTGGAAGCGTTAAAAAAATGTTAACTAAGGATGCCCGTCGCGTAAGCGTTGGGTGGGAATCACGCTCACACCATCGGCGGTGCATTCAATGCGGCAATCAATGCCGTACACCTTGCGCAAATTGTCTTGCGTTAAAACTGCTGCCGGCGTGCCGTGGCAGTACACCTTGCCGTGGTGCAGCAAATACAGTCGATCGCAAAAGCGCGCCGCGAGGCCGAGGTCGTGCAGCACTACCATGCCTGCTTGCTCACCCTGCGCGTGTGCGCGCAGCAATTCCATGACATGCAATTGGTGGTAGGGATCGAGCGCGGCGACGGGCTCGTCGGCAAACACCATGCGCGGCTGCGTGGCAAAAATCCGCGCCAGCATTACCAGTGTTTGCTCGCCGCCAGAGAGTGTGGTGGCGATGCGCTGCCGATACGCGACCACTTCTGCCATCTGCATGGCTTGTTCGATGGCCGCTGCGTCGGCGGCATCATCTTTCTGCCATAAACCGTGATAGGGCAGTCGCCCCAGTGCGACTACGCGCTCCACGGATATCGGCCACTGCGCACGCGCACCTTGGGCGAGGTAGCCAATCTGCCGTGCGCGCGTGTCCAGCGAGAGCGATTGAAGCGCTTCACCCTGCCAAAATACTTTGCCTTGAGAGCTGGGTTCGATGCCACACAGCAGGCGCAGCAGTGAGCTTTTACCCGCGCCGTTGGGACCGATCAAGCCGATCAATTCGCCGTTGCGCACGTCGATATTGATATCGCGCACGATATCGATGCCATCAATCGCAACCCCCAATGCTTGTCCTGCCAGTAAGGGTGCGTTCATGACCAGTAATTCCGCGAGCGCAAAATCAAATACAAAAAGAACGGGCCGCCGACGAGAGCGGTGACAACACCGAGTTTCATCTCGCCGCCCTGTGACAGCAGTTGCACGGTGATGTCGGCCAAGAGCAGCAAAATGGCGCCGCCCCAGAAGCTCACGCCCAACAAACGGCGCGGTGAATAGCCGACCAAGGGGCGAAGTAAATGCGGTACTACTAAGCCGACAAAACCGATGTTGCCGCTGACGGAAACGGCTGCTCCCACGCTGACTGCCACACCGCCCACCAACCACCAGCGCAAGCGGCGCACATCAAAACCGAGCGATTTCGCGGTGTCTTCGCCCAGCGTGAGCGCGTCCAGAAAACGACCGCAACGCCACATCATCACCCAGCCTAAAGCCATAAACGGCAAGGCGATGGCGACATCGTGCAGACTGCGGTTGGTCACCGAGCCGAGCAGCCAATACACGATTTCTTGCATGGCGTAGGGGCTGGGCGCGAAGTTGAGTGCCATGGCGATCAGCGCGCTGCCGATGGCGTTGATGGCAATGCCGGCGAGAATCAGCGTCAAGACATTGCTGTTGTACGGCACCAGTAAAATCAAACAAATCACGGCGACGCACGCGCCGAGCAAGCCGCCGACGGGCAGCAAATACCAGCCGAGGTTGGCGAAGCCAAAATAAAACATCACCACCGCGCCGAGCGCCGCGCCGTTGGATACGCCGATGATGCCGGGCTCGGCCAACGGGTTGCGCAGCAGACCTTGCAGTGCAGCGCCCGCTACACCCAAAGTGCCGCCGATAAACAGCGCCAGCAGCGCGCGCGGTAAACGCAGTTCGCCAACGATTAAGGATTCCATCGTGGTCAAACCGTGATAGAGATCCGCGATGCCTTTACTAACAGAAATACGGGTCGAGCCGGTATTGAGTGAGAGAAAAAAACACAGCAGTGCGGCGATGATGAGCAGCGTATTCAGTGTGCGTGGTGAGTCTTGCAAATATTTCATCGTTGATCGGCCAACCACGCAATTTCATCCGCAACTTGCGGGCCTGCGCAATCGCGCAATTGTGAAGGCACATACATACGATTTTGTTCAGGAATCATTTGTCGCACAACGGGATGGTTGATGTAACTGTAAGCCAAGGATTGGGATTGTACGCATAGTTATCGATGATGATGCGATCCGGCTGTGCGGTAATCAATTGTTCCAGAGAAATTTGCTGAAAGCGTTGAAAACCCATTTCAGCAGCAAGGTTGCGATAACCCGCTTGCGTCAAAATATCATTTTCTAATGTATCGCTGCCGATGGTGTAACCGTTGGGTGAATAAATCATCGTGCGCGGCGAATATTTATTGTGGTTACGCTGTTTTGCATCCTGAATTTTTTTATCCATTTGTGTGATTAGCGCTTTGGCTTTTTCTGTCTCACCTAACCACTCACCAACTTGAAGTAACATCTGATGAATGCCTGCAACATCGGTAGGCAATGGCATAACCTCCACGCGATAGCCGAGTGCTTTCAAAATGCGAATGGCATCGGGCGAGCCAAAACGCGTGCTGATAACGAGATCGGGTTTGTACGAAATAATTTCTTCGGCGGCACCGTGATTGAGTGGAATATTACCTACAGCTTTCGCCATGTAAGAGGCTTTGGGGTTGGCAGCTTGATAATTGATAGTCGCAATACGCGAAGGATCAACCAACATCAATAAAACTTGATCGGTACACAAACTGAGTGACGCAATGCGTTGTGGTTTCTTATCGGGTGTTGCATTGGCATAACTGCCAGTAGAAACAACTGACAGTAGCAGTGCGAGCCCAAGCAGAAAAAAACGCTTCAAGGTTTGAATACCGAAATGTATTTGAATTGCTGCGAGCAGAGAAATTGTGCTTGCAGGGCACTCATCACACCGCGTTCGCAATACAACAAATAATGCTGTTCTTGATTGAGTTCGATATGGCGTTTGTGCAATTGATAAAACGGCAAGTGCATTACGGTTGTTTCTGCGATGTGCAGCGGTTTTTGTTGTTGCTCGTCGGGGTGGCGAATATCCAACACAATGCTGCCTGCAGGTGCTTGCTGCAAAACTGGCACACTTATCGTTTCTTGTGCGGTGTTGGTGATTTCATCGATATTGGTGGCGACACTATCAGCCACCGCTTGCTGCAATACTTCAAAGTTAAAGAACGCTTCTTCACGCGCAATACGCTCGGCTTTGGCGCGTGTGGTCGGTTTTTGTGAAATCACACCGCAGTATTCGGGAATGTTTTTAGCAAACACTTCGGTACCAATTTTTCGTGCGCAGTCGATGATGTCGGGCTTGTCCATCATCGCCAACGGCCGCAGCACCAACATGTCAGTGGCTTGTGAAATCACAGCGAGATTGGGCAGTGTTTGACTAGACACTTGCGCGACGGCTTCGCCTGTGACCAATGCTTGAATCTCTAACGATTGCGCGACTTGGCTGGCGGCACGCAACATCATGCGTTTCAAAATTACGCCCATTTGCGAATGGTGCACGCGCTCTTGAATTTCGCGCACCACATCGGCAAACGGCACGCTGACAAATTTCACGCGATGCGATGCGCCGTACTTCATCCACAAATACACGGCAATTTCTTTCACGGCAATTTCGTGTGCATCGCCACCGAGATTGAAAAAACAAAAATGCGTGAGCAGGCCGCGCTTCATACTGAAGTAAGTGGAAATTGTGGAATCAAAGCCGCCAGAAATTAGCGATAACACTGATTCTTGCGAAGCCATCGGGAAACCGCCCAGTCCGCGATAATCCTGTTCGACCACATAAAAACGATCGTCACGAATTTCTACAGACACATTGATGTCGTAATGTTTAAGTTTGACGCCGCCCGTTGCGCAGTGTTGATTCAAACCGCCGCCGATGTAACGCTCGATATCAGCGGAAACAAAATCGTGATTGCCTAAACGGCGGCAACTCACGCGAAAAGTTTTGCCGGCCAACAGCGGCTCGTAAAGCTGACGCGTGTGTTGGTAGATGCCATCCCAATCGACAGTGGGCGCAGTCTCCGCATCGGTTTGCACTACATACAACGTAAACTCGTGTACGCACTGAAAATGGCTGATCCCTGGCGTGCGCTGTAAGAGGTCAATAATTTGCGCCTGCACCGTGTGGTCGGCGTGGCTGACGATGCTGAGGTGATCCCAGTTGCGCTCGATGTGTGCATCGGCATCCAGCGGCTTGATCAGGGTGCGCAGGTTGTCGCGCAGCATACGCACCAAGCGTTGACGCACCGGTTTGCTTTTGATGGTGATTTCAGCAAACAGTTTGATGGTGTACTGCATGAGGCGCCGTCCGAACAAGGGGAGCGGCATTATAGGGCAGGGCGTTAGAGGCGAGCGTGGATAGCGTTTTACTTCTAGCACTGTTTTGGTGCATTCGAGATAGGTCTACGCACTTCTATAGTGCAAACACGGATGTTTTTTTTGTCACCCATGCGCCAAAAATAGCCGCGCTATCTTTGCTTCGGGTGATGGCATATATTTTGCACCCCGTTATGTGCTCGAAAACTTTTTCCTTTTTTATACCCCGTGTTATGCGGCTATCCGGAGAAGACCATGTCAGAAAAAACCTTAAAGTTGATTAAAGATCACGATGTGAAATGGCTTGATCTCCGTTTCACTGATACTAAAGGCAAGGAGCACCATGTTACTTATCCAGCGAAGGGCGAAGACGAGAGCCTGTTTACCAACGGCAAAATGTTCGATGGGTCTTCATTGGGTGGTTGGAAAGGCATCAATGAATCCGACATGATTCTGATGCCAGATGACAGCACCGAGGTATTGGATCCTTTCTTCGAAGAGCCAACCGTTATCTTGCGCTGCTCTATCGTAGAGCCTGCCACCATGCAGGGTTATAACCGCGATCCTCGTTCTGTGGCGCAACGCGCGGAAGATTATTTGAAAACCATTTACGGCGCGGATGCGTTTGCCATCATGGGTCCTGAGCCAGAGTTCTTCGTATTTGACGATGTGAAGTGGAAAGTCGATATGTCCGGCTGCAGCGTCAAAATCGGCTCTGAAGAAGCGGCGTGGTCTTCTGATCACAGCTTTGAAAGCGGCAACATCGGCCACCGTCCTGGTGTAAAAGGCGGCTATTTCCCTGTTCCACCGGTTGATTCTTTGCACGAAGTGCGCGGTGCTATGTGTAACGCGATGGAGCAAATGGGCTTGGTGTTGGAAGTGCACCACCACGAAGTGGCGACTGCAGGTCAGTGCGAAATCGGCGTTGGCGGTAACACGCTGGTGAAAAAAGCCGACGAAGTGCAGATCCTGAAATACTGCGTACACAATGTGGCGCACGCTTACGGCAAAACCGCGACTTTCATGCCTAAGCCTATCGTGGGTGACAACGGTTCTGGTATGCATGTGCACCAGTCCATCACTGCGAAAGGCAAAAACATTTTCGCAGGCGACGCCTACGCAGGCTTGAGCGAAACGGCTCTGTTCTATGTCGGCGGCATCATCAAACACGCCAAAGCATTGAATGCGTTCTGTAACCCAGGCACCAACTCTTACAAGCGCTTGGTTCCTGGCTTCGAAGCGCCTGTTATGTTGGCGTACTCTGCGCGCAACCGTTCTGCTTCTATCCGTATTCCTTGGGTTAATAGCGAAAAAGCGCGTCGTATCGAGACTCGCTTCCTGACCCAACCGCCAACCCTTACCTGTGCTTTGCGGCACTGTTGATGGCAGGCTTGGATGGCATCAAAAACAAAATCCATCCTGGTGATGCAGCGGATAAAGACTTGTACGACTTGGAGCCAGAAGAAGCGGCAGAAATCCCAACCGTGTGCTCTAGCCTCGATATGGCGTTGGAAGCGTTGGATAAAGATCGCGAGTTTTTGACCGCTGGCGGCGTGTTCGACAACGACATGATCGACGCTTACATCACCCTGAAAATGGAAGAAGTCACCAAGCTGCGTATGACTACGCATCCAATCGAGTTTGAGATGTACTACAGTTGTTAACTTCAGCTGCTAAGAACAGCTACTAAAAACAGCTGGTTCGACAAAAAAGCCCAGTCAGCGCGCTGGGCTTTTTTTTGTCTTGTGGATACGAGTAAAGTGGTGGGCAAGTGCTGTCTCATAAAGGAGTGAGAGCCATGTTAAAAACGCTAAAGACTTTTTTGATGATTGGGTTGCTGTCAGGCGCGAGCATCGTTGTGTACGCGCAGGCTGGTGATGATGCAGCTAATTCGACCGAGAACGCCGTTATAGATGAGCAGGCGCAGCCTCCGGTGAATCCCAATGTCGTTTATAAAAGCGTCGGTAAAGATGGACAGGTTATTTTTACGGACAAAATGCCGACAGATCGTCCATCCACACCAGTAGAAGTGAAGCAGGCCAATCGCGTACCGCCGCCGAGTGCCAGAGGGGATTCGGCCGAACAAAATAATGAAAAAGTTTCCAATAAGTACGATCGCTTGGTTGTCACCAGTCCCGCCAATGATGATTACTTTGATCAAGAAGCGGCCATGGTCAATTTAAGCGCGATGTCAGAGCCGGATGTGCGAGAACAGCATATCGCCCAGCTGTACTACGACGGCCAGCCAGTGCCAGAGCAAGGATTTTCGTATTCCGTTTTTGATATGGAAAGGGGAACGCACACCGTAGTGGCGAAGATATTGGATAAATCGGGCCGTGTGCTGATTGAATCGGAGCCCGTCAAATTTCATGTGCGTCGCACTTCCATTTTGAATCAACATAAATCCATGCCCATTAACGGTAACAACACAAGCGCTACACCGCCGCCGCCTTCTGGGTTTGGTGGTGCGAAAGGTTTTGGCGGAATGGGTGGTGCAGGCAGTGGTGCAAGTGCGGGTGGTGCCGGTGGCGCTGGCGGGCTTGGTGGTGCTGCACCGACCCCCGCTCCTGCACCTAAAGCAAAACCCGTGGCTCCTTAATTGATAGATGCAGCCTTCACCACGATCTTCTAAGGCTCAATTTCCATCATTGATGCTGGAGCATTTATCCAGTGCAGTGATTTTGTTGGACGACGAACTGCGTGTGCTGCACTGCAATCCTGCGGCTGAAAACTTGCTGGCGGCTAGTTGTCAGCATCTATTGGGGCAGCCGTTGGCGGATTGGGTGCGCGATGCGGATGAGCTGTTGCCGCGCTGCATCACGCTCTGCAAACGCAAACGCCGTTTATTCAACGCCAAGCCAATGTTGTGTTGGGTTTGGCGCGCCAGAGTGTGCCGCTAGATATTACTGCGAGCCCCATTTCTGAGCGCCGTTTGCTACTGGAAATGCAGGCGATTGATCGCTTGCTGCGCATCAGTCGCGATGAAGCATTGTTTCCTCGCAGCAAACCAGTCGCCATTTGGCGCGCGGTTTAGCGCACGAAATTAAAACCCGCTCGGCGGTATTCGCGCAGCGCAGTTGTTATCGAAAACATTGCCTGATGCGGGCTTGATGGAATACACCAATATCATCATCGAAGAAGTAGATCGCGTTTGCGACTTGGTGGATCGCATGTTGGGGTCTCGCTGAGCCGTCATTATCGCCGCTCAATATTCACGAAGTGCTGGAGCGCGCACAGAGTTTATTGCGCGTGGAGTGCGGTGAAGCGATCGCGTTTGAACGCGATTACGATCCCAGCGTGCCGGATGTGTTGGGCGATCGCGATCAGCTATTGCAGGTGGTGTTTCAATGTCTATGCAATGCTGCGCAAGCTTTGCAAGAAAGTGGTACGAATTTTGCTCGAGTAGTTTTGCGTACTCCGTGTGTAACGGCAATTCACCATCGGTAAACAGCAACACAAATTAGTTTGTCGTGTGGATATTGTGGATAACGGTCCAGGTATTCCTGCTGATATTCAAGACACGATATTTTTTCCGATGATTTCCGGGCGCGCAGAGGGGACGGGTTTGGGCTTGGCAATCGCACAATCCATCATGGCGCAACATCGCGGCATGATTGAGTGTGACAGCACGCCGGGCAACACACGTTTTTCACTGTATTTACCGCTGGATGTATAAGTTATGGAAAAGCCAATGCGGCTGATGTTTGGGTAGTAGACGATGATCGCTCGATTCGCTGGGTGCTAGAAAAAGCCTTGGATCAAGCAGGTATTGTGTGCAGAACTTTTGAAACAGGTGATGCGGTACAGCGCGCGTTGAAAGAGCAAGCGCCTGCGGTATTGCTCAGTGATATTCGTATGCCAGGGATAGATGGTTTGGCGTTGTTGCGTGCAGTGAATCGCGATTTTCCTACCATGCCGGTTGTTATCATGACGGCGCACTCGGACCTCGATAGCGCCGTTGCTTCTTATCAAGGCGGCGCGTTTGAATATTTGCCGAAACCGTTTGATGTTGATGAAGTGGTGGATGTAGTGCGCCGCGCTTTATCGCAAGTGCAATCTACAAACAGTGACGAAACTTTTGTTGAGCAATTGCCGACAGAAATGATTGGCGAAGCGCCGGCGATGCAAGAAGTATTTCGCGCGATTGGTCGTTTGTCGCATTCCAACATCACCGTGTTGATCAACGGTGAGTCCGGCACAGGTAAAGAATTGGTGGCGCAAGCTTTGCATCGCCACAGCCCGCGCAGTCAGAAACCGTTTATTGCATTGAATATGGCAGCCGTGCCAAAAGATTTAATGGAGTCAGAATTATTTGGCCACGAAAAAGGTGCGTTTACCGGCGCGGTGACGCAACGGCAAGGTCGCTTTGAGCAAGCCGATGGCGGCACACTATTTTTAGATGAAATTGGCGATATGCCGCACGAAACACAAACGCGTTTGTTGCGCGTGTTAGCAGATGGCATGTTTTATCGCGTCGGTGGTCATACGCCGGTAAAAGTGGATGTGCGCATCATCGCCGCGACGCATCAAAATTTAGCGCAATTAGTACAAGAGCATCGCTTCCGTGAAGATCTTTTTCATCGTTTAAATGTGATTCGTATTCAATTGCCGCGTTTAGCGGAGCGACGAGAAGACATTCCCGCCTTGGCGCGATTTTTTCTCAGCAAGGCGGCGCGTGAGTTGGGTGCGGAACAAAAAACACTGCTACCAGAAACTGAAGCGGCAATGAGCAAGTTGGATTGGCCCGGCAATGTGCGCCAGTTGGAAAACGCCTGTCGTTGGTTGATGGTGATGGCGCCGGGGCGCGATATTCATTCGCGTGATTTGCCGCCAGAAATTATGCAGCAACAACCGTGCAGCGATGCAGTAGCAACGGGTTGGGAGCAAGCGCTGCGCTTGTGGGCAGAAAAAGAATTGCAGCGCGGGCATGAACGCTTGCTGGATGAAGCGACTCCTGTGTTTGAGCGCATTTTGATTGAATCTGCATTGAAACAAACTGCGGGTCGCAAGCGCGATGCTGCCGAACTCTTGGGCTGGGGACGCAACACTTTGACGCGCAAGTTAAAAGAGTTGGGTATGAATGCTGACGATGACGATGGGGCAGAATAAAAAAAAGACGGTTATTTGTCGCTGTCTGCGCGTGTTCGCGTGGGCAGCTAGTCTGTACGCTCCACCGCTTCTCTCTCGGCAGCTTCTTTCACGGAAGCTTCTATGTCGGAAACTACGCACTAACAAATAGCAAGGCAGACATATAATAAGCATTACTTACTATATGCGATGTTTTGCTATGTCATCCCCTCTCTCAAAGCAGCACACCGAGTTGGAAGGCTCTTTTGGCTTTCTGCTGCACGATGTCGCGCGCCTGATTCGCCGCCATTTCAACCATCGTGTGCAGGTGTTGGGGCTGACGCAAGCGCAGTGTCGTGTGCTGCTGCACTTATCGCGCAATGAAGGCATTCAACAAGTGGCACTGGCAGAAATCCTTGAAGTGCGGCCGATGACACTGGCGCGTCAGCTGGACAAGTTAGAGGCTGCAGGCTTGATTGAACGGCGGCGCGATGCTTCAGATCGCCGTGCTTTCTGCCTTTTCCTGACAGCAAGCGCTCACCCCTTGCTAGACCAAATTTGGATCTTGGCTACCGAAAGTCGAGAAATTGCCGTGGGCGAGCTGTCGCCCAATACTATGACGCAATTTATTACCACGCTACAAACCATGAAGGACAACCTGCTCAGGGTCGAGAGTGATGTACTCGGCAGCGCCGATTCTGAGGAGCCTGCACCATGAATACCCGCCGTTTGTTGTTAGTCAGCGTGCCTGTTTTGGCTGGCGTGATTGCCGCGTTTTTTTATCTGACGGGCGAGCGTTATGTCGATACCGACAACGCCTATCTGAAGGCGGATAAAGTCATGGTCGCGTCGGAAGTGTCGGCGAGCGTGAGCGATGTACTGGTTGCGGAAAACGAAGCGGTAAAACAAGGTCAGCCTCTGTTCAAGCTGGATTCTGAACTGTTTGATGCAGCAGAAGCTGGCGCACAAGCCAAGCTCGACAAAGTGCGTACCGACATTGAAGCGCTGCAAGCGGGCTATCGCAGCAAGCGCGCAGAATTGGCGTTGGCGGAAACCAACATCGCTTACGCGGACAAAGAATATCGCCGCGTGGCAGATTTAGTCGGGCGGCACTTTGTATCACAAGTGCAGTTGGATGAGCGCCGTCAGGCCTTGGATTTGGCGCGTCAAAAATTGGCTGTGCTGCAACAGGAAATTGCCAGTGTGTTGGCGAATTTGAATCAGCACCCTGATGCGCCCGTGGATCAATATCCTGCCTATCAAGAAGCAGCAGCGGATTTTGCCAAAGCCAAAATCAATCAAGCGCACACCATCGTGTTTGCGCCTTTCAATGGCGTGGTGAGTCACTTGCCGAAACGCGGACAGTATCTCAATGCCAGCAGCCCCGCTTTGGCTTTGGTGGCGAGTGATGCGCCGTGGATTGAAGCCAACTTCAACGAAACCGATTTAACGCATGTGCGCGCAGAGCAAAAAGTTGAGATCAAAGTGGACACTTATCCCGATCGACGCTGGCAGGGGCATGTCGCCAGTATCAGCCCTGCGAGTGGCGCTGAGTTTTCTATCCTGCCTGCGCAAAACGCTTCCGGTAACTGGGTGAAAGTGGTGCAGCGCATTACGGTGCGCATCGAGTTGGACGATTTGCCTGCGCAAGACGCATTGCTGTTGCGCCCCGGCATGAGTACGACCGTGGTGATTGATACGGAACGCAATCGCTGGCAACGACTATTGCACTGATTGTCTATGACGCCTGTGCAGCGCAAAACTTTTGTCGATCGTTTGCCGCCAAATATTCGGCAGATGTTGCTGGCGGCTGCCGTTATGTTGGCGGCCATCATTCAAATTTTAGATACCACAATTGCCAATGTGGCGCTGCCGCATATGCAGGGCGCGTTGTCGGCAACCGAAGATCAAATTTCGTGGGTGCTGACTTCGTACATCATCACTTCTGCGATTGTGATGCCGATGACTGGTTTTATCGCCGGTCGTTTTGGGCGCAAGCGTTTGTTAGTGACTTGTGTGGTGGGATTTACCGTGGCGTCGGGGCTTTGCGGTATGGCGCAATCGCTGCCGGAAGCGGTCTTAGCGCGCATGCTGCAAGGTGTTTTTGGTGCGTGTTTGGTGCCGTTGTCGCAATCCATTTTGCTCGACACTTTTCCGCGTGAGCAACACGCAAAAGCAATGGCCTTGTGGGGTATTGGTGTGATGGTGGCACCGATTCTTGGACCAACCATCGGTGGTTGGTTGACGGAGTATTACAGTTGGCGCTGGGCGTTTTATATCAATTTGCCCGTAGGTATTTTGTCCTTGTTTGGTGTGATGGCCTTGGTGAAAGAATCACCTTTGGATTACGAACGGCGCTTTGATGTATTTGGTTTTTTTCTACTGAGTATCAGTATTGGTGCGTTGCAGTTGATGTTGGATCGCGGTCGAACACTGTATTGGTTTCAATCACCAGAAATTATTGCGGAAGCTGTTGTATCCGTTGTTACTTTTTATATGTTTATGGTGCATATATTTACGCATCAACGCCCTTTTATTGAACTGGCATTGTTTAAAGATAGAAACTTTAGTGTGAGTTTGGTGCTGATTTTTTTCGTCGGCATCGTGTTGCTGGCGACACTGGCATTGCTGCCGCCTTTTTTGCAAAGTTTGGTGGGTTATTCCGTATTGGATACCGGCTTGATGTTGGCGCCGCGCGGTGCTGGCACGATGTTGGGCATGATCGTTGTGACGCGTTTAATGGATCGTATTGATCCGCGTTTTATTATTGCAACCGGAGGTATTTTTACCTGTGGCTCGCTGTGGTTAATGATGGGGTTCACCGTTGATGTGAGTGAATCTGCGGTCATTTGGGTGGGAGTTTTGCAAGGGGTCGGATTGGGGTTTATTTTTGTGCCGCTATCGACAATTGCTTTTTTGACCTTGGAGCCATCGTTGCGCACCGAAGGGTCATCCATTTTTAGTTTGGTGCGCAATATCGGCAGCAGTATTGGTATTTCCGTGGTGATGACGCAGTTGGCGGATAATGTGCAGCGCAATCACGCTATTTTTTCAGAATACATCACGCCGTTTAATCACAATTTGGATTGGGGAGTGTTGCCGCAAATTTGGAATACCAGCACCGTGCAAGGCTTGATGGCGCTAGACGGCGAGTTGCTGCGTCAAGCTGCGCAGCTGGCCTATTTACAAGATTTCCGGCTGATTATGTGGATGACGGTCGCCATTATTCCGTTGGCATTGATGATGAAAAATACAGGCGCATTGGATGCGCAGGTAGCTAAGCATGATGCAGTGCTAGATTGAGTGTTAGCGAAAACCTAATCGCCTTTTCAAAATCAGCCACAACATTTTTGTGCCAGTTTTTAAGATGGCCAGCTTGCTGCCTGAGTGTTTGGAAATATCGCCAATGCGAGGGCGATAAGTAACAGGAATTTCGATAATTTTTCTTTCGGAACGCAACACTTCCACCATCATTTCTGGCGAAAACTCAGGGCCAACGGCCGATAAATTGTCACGAATAGTAAGGTAAGTATCGCGCCAAATAGCGCGATAAGTGCAGCCGAGATCGGTGAAGCGTGGTTCCTGTCGAATCCAAAAAAATTGCAACACTTTGGCCGCTAATACATTACCCCAGCGCAAAAAAGCATCCATGTTCGCGCCTTGCTCAATCATCTGCTTGGTTGTGCGTGTGCCTATCACCATGTCCGCATCGCGCATATACGCCAAAAATTTTGGCAAATCATCGGCGGTGAAAGACGCGTCACCTTCCATCAACACCAAAATGTCGCCGGTTGCGTTTTGTAAAGCGCAGCGCAGTGCTTCGCCGTAACCGCTTAAAGGTTGTGAAATTACCGTTGCGCCTTTTGCGAGAGCGATTTCTGCTGTGCCATCCGGTGATTGATTGTCGGCGACAATAATTTCATCCACTTTGTCGCGAAAATCTTCAATGACATCGCCGATGGCTGCGGCTTCGTTGTAAGTAGGGATCACTAAACTGACGCGGTATTGGTCGAAGTTTATTTTGCGATATAAATTCATCGCGCTGATGTAATCTTCCGCGTAATTGATATTGCGATAGCCACCTTTCAAAAGAGCGGCGCGCACATCCGCACCTTGTTGTGCGAGTTGCCCAATCACCTCGGTCAATTCCACGCGTCCTGTTTTTGTTGAAGGCGATGTTTTCTCAATGGCGTCGAAAATTTTTGGCGAAAAAATATAAGTGCCGCAACCTAGATAATGCGTCTTCACCACTTCCGGTTTTTCTTCCAGCGCGGTGATGCGGTTGCCATTGACAGTCACTGCATAGTTTTTGCGAATCAGTGTGGTGTCGCCGGTGGTTTTGATGCCACACACCACATCAACCGGTGCGCTGGCGTATTGCAGGAGTTGTTGGTGATTACTGTCGAGGTATAACTCGTCGCCGAGAATGACAGGAAAAGGCTGCTGAATTTTGTCGCGCACCGACAGCAATCCGCGCGCTAAGCCTGCGCCAATATTTTCGCATTCTGCATATTCGATCTGTACGCCGAGTTGGTGGCCGTCACCTATCGCTTTGCGAATCTGATCGCCGTGGTGGCCAATGATCAAAATGATTTTTTTGACGCCCAGTTGCTCGCGCATGATTGAAATGTTGCGCACTAATAGCGATTGCCCGCCGATTTCCAACAGGGTTTTGGGTGTGGCTTGGGTGTAGGGGTAGAGTCGCAGACCTGCGCCAGCGACGGGGATAACGCCAATTTCAAACATCGCCAGCTTCAACCTCGACTGCTGCTGTTATTGATTGTTATACGCTGTTATGTGGCTTCACAGTGCTGAAACGGCGATAATAACAGGCTAATTTGTATTTGAACGAATCCTTCTGATGAAACAGTCCTTGGCTGCCTTGCTACAAACTGCGCTGATGCGTTTGCAAAGCGAAGGCGTTTTGTCTGCCGGTGATTTGCCTGCGGTACAGCTCGATAATACGCGCGACAAAGCGCACGGTGATTTGGCAAGCAATATCGCCATGGTGTTGGCGAAGCAGGCGGGCAAGCCACCACGCGATTTAGCGGCTGCCATCATTGCTGCATTGCCCAACAACGCAGTGGTAGAAAAAGCAGAAATTGCGGGCCCCGGCTTTATCAATGTGTTTTTAGCGCGCGCTGCGCAAACAGCCGTGGTGTCGCGCGTGCTCACCGAGCGAGAACAGTTCGGTCGCAGCAACACAGGTGCGGGGCAGCAAGTGCAGGTGGAGTTTGTCTCTGCCAATCCCACGGGTCCCTTACATGTCGGCCACGGTCGCGGTGCAGCTATTGGTGATTGTCTGTGTCGTCTGCTGGCTGCAACAGGTTGGTCAGTCACACGCGAGTTTTACTACAACGATGCTGGCGCGCAGATCAACAATTTGGCGCGCTCGGTGCAAGCGCGCGCTTTGGGTCTTACGCCCGATGACAGTGCGTGGCCAGAAGACGGTTATCGCGGCGACTACATTACTGATGTCGCCAATGCTTACATGGCGGGCGAAAAAATTGATGCCGACGATCAGCATGTGATCGGTGCAAAAGACGCGCAAAATATTGAAGCGATTCGTCATTTTGCGGTGGCGTATTTGCGTCGCGAACAAGATTTGGATTTGCGCGCCTTCGATGTGCGTTTCGATGTGTTTTATTTGGAATCTTCTCTGTACGCGGAAGGTCGCGTTGAAGCGACGGTGCAGCAGTTAATCGCTAGTGGTCACACTTACGAAAAAGACGGTGCGTTGTGGTTAAAGACAACTGATTTCGGCGATGACAAAGATCGTGTGATGCGTAAAACAGAAGGCGGTTACACCTATTTCGTGCCGGATGTCGCGTATCACTTGAACAAATGGCAGCGCGGTTTTACGCGTGTAATTAACGAGCAGGGCGCGGATCACCATTCAACGATCACGCGTGTGCGCGCTGGGCTGCAAGCATTAAATGTTGGCATTCCTGCGGGTTGGCCCGATTATGTCTTGCATCAAATGGTCACGGTGATGCGCGGCGGTGAAGAAGTAAAAATATCCAAACGCGCCGGCGCTTATGTCACTTTGCGCGATTTGATTGAATGGTGCGGTCGCGATGCGACGCGTTATTTTTTAGTGTCGCGCGCAGCAACATCGCAATTGGTTTTTGATGTGGATTTGGCTGTTGCAAAAAGCAATGACAATCCCGTGTATTACATTCAATACGCGCACGCACGCGTGTGCAGCGTGTTGCGTCAAGCGCAGGAAAAACAATTGCCGTGGGATGAGTCAGCGGGTTTAGCGTCATTGGATCGCTTAACCACTGCGCATGAAACCGATTTGCTCAATACCTTAGCGCGTTACCCTGATGTCGTTGCCAATGCCGCACAGGATTTAGCCCCGCATGTGATTGCGCAGTATTTGCGTGAGCTGGCGGCGGGCTTGCACGCTTGGTACAACACCGAACAGTTTTTGGTGGACGATGCGGCGTTGCGCAATGCACGCTTGGCGTTGGCGGTTGCGACGCAGCAAGTGTTGCGCAATGGCTTGCTGCTGTTAGGTGTCAACGCACCGGAATCCATGTAATGTTTGTGCTTGTAATAAAGTTTGATAGTCAGGGAGTGAAGTTCACCTCATGAGCCACGATTTCGCCCGTAGCCAGCGGATCCGTAAGGAAACTTCTCATCGTCGTTCACCGCAGCGCAAAAAAAGCAGTGGCGTACCTTCGTGGTTGTGGCTGTTAGTCGGCACGCTGGCTGGCTGTTTGATTATGTTTTTGGTGTATCTCTCTGGTGTGCGTCCTCCGTTGCCTGCACCAGCAATGCCTGTAACTACTGCCCCAACAACAACTGCCGTGCCCAGTGAACAACCACCGGCACCGCCCAAGCGCGTTAGCCCTGTATTTGAGTTCTATACCAAGTTGCCGGAAGGTGGGCAGCCCGTAACGGATATCGCTCCTACTGCTCAACCTGAAGCGGCTAACACAACACCTGCGCCAGCCGCGCAAACACAGCCTGCGATCGCCGCGCCTGCAACGACACCTGGCGCGATGACGACGCCAACGCCAGATGCATCGCAGCCCGTCACAACGACTACAGCAGCGCCGAGCGCAGTGGTTACGCCTACCCCTGTGGAAACAACTGCTAAAAAAGCTGTGGAGAAACCTGCAAGCGATACAGCTTCTATGGATCCCATGGAGCAGCTATTGGCTCAAAAAGAGAAAGAAAGACAGGCTAAAGCTGCAGCAAAGCCTGCCCCCGCCGCCAAGCCTACGGCTGCCACTACCACAAACGGTGCGCGCTACTTACAGGCCGGTGTTTTTCGCAATGCGGCGGAAGCCGATAAGCTGCGCAGCAAGCTGTCTCGTCTGGGTGTCAGCTCTTCTATTCGCAAGGTGAATAGCGCGAGTGGCGAGAGCTTGCAGAAAGTCGTGGCGGGCCCGTTCCGCACGAGTCAAGAAGCGGATAAAGCGCGCATCATGCTCAACGGTAATGGCGTGAATACTATCCCCATCAAGTAATACACCTTGAAACAGTGGCAGACAGCCCATAGATAGATTGTCTCTCCCGCTGTCAGGATTTCTCCCTTGGAACAATTTCACGGCACTACTATTTTGTCTGTGCGCCGCAATGGGCGCGTGGTTGTGGGTGGCGATGGTCAGGTATCGCTCGGCAATACAGTGATGAAAGGCAATGCGCGCAAAGTGCGCCGCATCTATCGCGATGAAGTGATCGTGGGCTTTGCCGGCGGCACTGCTGATGCTTTCACGCTGTTTGAACGCTTTGAAGCGAAACTGGAAAAATACCAAGGACATTTAGTGCGCGCAGCCGTAGAGCTGGCAAAAGATTGGCGCACGGATCGCATGCTGCGGCGTTTAGAAGCATTGTTAATCGTGGCGGATAAAACCAGCTCGTTAATTATCACCGGCAATGGCGATGTCATTGAGCAGGAAGATGATTTGTTGGCAATCGGTTCTGGTGGTTCATTTGCGCAATCGGCGGCCACGGCACTGTTGAAAAATACCGATTTATCCGCACGCGATATTGTTGAAAAAAGCTTAGCAATCGCCGCTGATATTTGTATCTACACCAACCACAATCGCACGATTGAAGAAATGGAGTGCGAGCATGTCTAACATGACACCGCGAGAAATTGTCAGCGAACTCGATAAATACATCATCGGTCAACACGATGCCAAGCGTGCCGTCGCTATTGCGCTGCGCAACCGTTGGCGTCGCATGCAGCTGCCTGAAAATTTACGCACAGAAATCACGCCAAAAAATATTTTGATGATTGGTTCTACAGGTGTGGGCAAAACAGAAATTGCGCGTCGGCTCGCCAAATTGGCGGATGCGCCATTTGTCAAAGTGGAAGCCACTAAGTTTACCGAGGTTGGCTATGTCGGGCGCGATGTGGAATCCATAGTGCGTGATTTAATCGAAATTTCGATCAAGTTATTTCGCCAGCGCGCAATGGATGCTGTGCAAGTGCGCGCACAAGATGCAGCAGAAGATCGTGTATTGGATGCGCTGTTGCCCGCAGCGCGCGGTTTAGATCCGCAAGAAAAAGAAACCGGCACGCGCCAGATGTTTCGCAAAAAGTTGCGCGAAGGTGAGTTGGATGACAAAGAAATAGAAATTGAAGTGTCGGCTGCGCCTGTGGGTGTAGAGATTATGGCGCCGCCCGGTATGGAAGAAATGACCAGCCAGTTACAGAATATGTTTTCTAATATTTCCAGCGATAGAAAACAGCTGCGCAAAATGACCGTGCGCTCGGCAATGAAACAGTTGCAGGATGAAGAGGCGGCACGACTGATCAATGACGAAGAAATCAAAACCAAAGCTATCGAAGCCGCTGAACAAAACGGCATCGTGTTCATTGATGAGATCGATAAAGTCTGTCGTCGCGGCGAAACCAGCGGCGCTGATGTCTCGCGCGAAGGCGTGCAGCGCGATTTATTGCCTTTGATTGAAGGCTGCATCGTCTCCACCAAATACGGCATGATCAAAACCGATCATGTGTTGTTCATCGCCTCCGGTGCTTTTCATTTGGCAAAGCCTTCAGATTTGATTCCTGAGTTGCAAGGGCGTTTGCCGATTCGTGTGGAATTAGATTCGCTATCACCGGATGATTTTGAACGAATTTTGCAAGAGCCGGATGCCTCATTGACCGAGCAGTATCGCGCGTTGATGCAAACCGAAGGCTTGCAAATTGCTTTTGGCAAAGACGGCATTCGACGCATCGCGGAAATTGCTTGGGAGGTGAATGACCGCACCGAAAACATTGGCGCGCGGCGTTTGCATACCGTGATGGAGCGATTGTTGGAAAGTGTATCTTTTTCGGCGGGCGATTTAGCGGCGGAGGGCAATACAGTGACGATTGATGCGGCTTATGTCGATCAGTCGCTCGGTGCGCTGTCACAGAATGAGGATTTGAGTCGGTTCATCCTCTGAGCCGACTCTGTTTTTTCTCGGTCAAAAAATAAAAAGAAAAAATAAAAAGAAATTATATTTTTGTCGCTGCCGCCATCGTGCTGTTGAAATCCCAATAAGCGCGCAAGTTGGTGACTTTGCCTTCAGCGTTGACATGATAAATAAACACGCCTTTGGCTTCGATTTTCATGTCGCCCATGGTGTTAAGAATGGAGCCGACATTGGCGCAGGCGATGTCGCTCACGGGATAGGATTCGCGAATATTGAAATCGACATTGCCGGTGGCGATGCACATATCCCAAAACGCAGCGATAGCCTCTTTGCCGCGGTGACCGTTGCCAGTAGCATCCAGCGGTGATTTGCCAACGGGATCTTCAATGCAGGCATCGTCAGCAAAATTATTCACCCAAGCTTCTTTGTTTTTAGCGCGCACTGCGTCAATAGAGCGCTGCGCTGCGGCTTGGGCTGGATTGGTAATGTTGATGTCGCTCATGATTTTCTCTCCTATTAAAAGCGTGCAGTGTTTTACGGTTGTTTATTTGCAGGTAAAGGCAGCGGTTCATTAGCTTTGCCGGTCAGTACGCGTTGCCACAATGTTTTTGCCAAAGGCCAACTGAACAGCGTGTTGATGGTCATCGCGCATTCGTAACTGCATTTGCACTGCTCTTGTACGATTTTTCTGCGCAGTGCGACAGCTTGATTATTCGTCACGATATTTTTGAAATTGTTTTCTGGTTGATCGCCCAATATGTTGCCCACGGTATCCGGCAGCATTTCACAAGCATTGACGCGCCCGTCTTCCCAAATCACATAAGTAAGATCGCCTGCGGTGCAGGGTGTGACAAATTCATTAAAACGCATCACACGATAAATTAATTCTTTTTGTACCGTTTCTTTGGCGCGCACAATCATGCCACCCAAATAGCCAAATGCGGTCATGGTTTTGTGTTGTATATGCCATTCGTAGCGTTCAACAGCAGTTTTATAGGCATCAAGAATATTGATAGAAAGATTGGGTTGTAAAACTTGCGTATCGCGCACCAGATTGATGCTGATTTGGTTGGGTTGAAAAGTATCGGTTAATTCGTCGATGAAGTTGGGGTAAACATGCGCATTGGCTTCATTGACAACGGTGATAATCCCCAGAGAAAGGCGCGGGTAGACGCGTTGAATTTCTTTCAGTTTTTTCCAAGTTTTCAGTAGGTGATGCCAAGAGTCTTTGCCGCGAATGGCGTCGTGAATAGTTCTAGGCCCATCGACAGAAATTTGCACCGTCAACGCGCCGTGATGCATTTGTTGCAGCATGGCGAGTGTGCTGAGATAAGTTTTGTCGGTGTACCAGCCGTTCGTTGGTATGCTCACCATCATTGGTTGGCAATTGCGCATGATGGTGTTGTGAATCTCTGGCAAATCGCTGCGAATAAAAGGCTCGCCGCCACCGAGTGCGTACCACAGTACGGAGCCAATTTCTTGGGTTGTTTTGTTGAGTTGTTGCAGTGATTGTTCACCTGGGTCTTTAAGATCTAGCGTTTCTTTGTAGAAGCAGTGCTCGCAGCGCAAATTACAGCGCGAAGTAACAAAATGAATAATGCTGATTGGCATGCCGCTACGAAATAAAATGCGTTTTGCGAGTGTTGTGGAAAAAGGAATTCTAGTAGAGAAATATTTGATGCGGCGATAAATATGATGAAGCTTTGCTATGACTACACCTGAGCAAATGACAGCGCCCATGCACGGCCATAAAAGTAAGCCGGTGATTTTTTCGCGCCAGCGTGATGTGGTGAACACTTCATGCGCTAGTGCCAGTGGTGATAATAGGCAGGCAATGAGTAATCCTGCTACCCAGGTAGCGGATAATAGATGGCTAAATAAAGTGAACGCCAATATCAAAGGCATAACGCAAGAGATAATCAAGCTAGTTTTGAAGCGAGTACTGAGCTGATTTTCAACACGCTTAAAAATAGCAGGGTTATTACTTTGTGTTTCTTGTGCTAGAAAAGCTTTGTAGCCGTGATCCAACATCAAGCTTTTAAAAGAAAATATTTTTATATGGTTCGCTAAAAAATCTGGGTAGACATTGATATCCACGCCAGCATTGATAGCGCGAATACAAATTTCTTTGTCTTCGTGCATGCGTAAGTGTGGATTAAAAAATCCTATTTTTTTGTAGATATCACGACGCACTAATAAATGTGACGATTGGCCGTAGCGATAGTGATTGCGTGAAAACTCACTCTCAAAACGGTGATGTTGTATGTTGACGATAAAGCGGCTGATGCTGTTGTAATCTTTGCAATCTAAGGTGTACAAACCAAAAGCCATATCGTGTGCATGAGCGAGAGTATGGCGGCGCACAAATTGCCGTCCTTCTTCGGCAAGCACCACATCGGCATCCACAAATAATACATAGTCGCCTTGCGCTTCACGCCAACCCGCATTGCGCGCTGCACCAGGAAAGGCGCGTTCGGTCAGGTGAATTAAACGAACGCAGGGGTGACTCGGCAATGGCGTGGGTTGTGGGCTGGAATCACAGACCAAAATTTCTAGTGGTTCAAGCGGCAGCAGCGCTTGAATGACGCGCGCAGCCTGCCACGCGCCGTACACAGGAATCACGACGGACAATGTGGCAGACGAAGCGAGTGTTGAGGATGTGATGACAGGTTGCATCTTTCCATTTAACCATGCGGATGCAGAAAGCGTCATCTATCGACTTGTCGTAGCATACGATTCGTTTTCAGCGTAACGGAGCATAAAAATGCCTACAAAGTTGTTACAACAGCAGTGGCAGATTTTTCCGATAGCAAAAAAGTATTGTGGTGTTGCGTGGTGTGAGCAGGGTGTAACGCATTTTTTGTTGCCTGAAGATGCGCCAACGCGAATGCGAAAAGAGTTGCAAACAGCTACGAGCCAGCATCTGCCTGCGGCAAAAACGCCTGTGTGGGTTGCGCGTTTGATGCGACAAGTGGCTTTGCATCTCGATGGGAAATCACAAGACTTTTCGGCAATTCCTGTGTTGGTTGAAAAAGCTACGCCGTTTATGCAAGCCGTGTATGACGAAGCGCGACGCATTCCAGCTGGTGAAGTGATCAGCTACGCAGAATTGGCGGCGCGTATTAAAAAGCCAGGGGCTGTGCGTGCGGTGGGAACGGCGCTGGGGAAAAACCCTGTGCCGTTAATTATTCCTTGTCATCGCATCATTGCCGCGTCAGGAAAACTGGGTGGTTTTTCAGCACAGGGCGGCGTGGAGACCAAAAAACAGTTATTGATGGGTGAAGGTGTCGCGATAGAAAAGCCGCAGTACATTACGACGGCTGCGCAATGGCGCGCTGGGTTGCGCTATTTGAAAAAAGACAAAATCTTTCATCAATTACACAAGCAAGTCGGTGATTTTTCATTTAAGCCGCAGCTTAATGTTGAACCGCTAGAAGTATTTATTGATGCCATCGTTGGGCAGCAATTATCCAATAAGGCGGCAGCGACGATTCGTGCGCGCGTCGCGCCTTTGATTGCAAATCGCGGTAAGCCTTGTGCGAAAACCTTGCTTGCTTTGCCTGATGAAGTGTTGCGCAGCGCAGGTTTGTCTAGCATGAAAGTGTCTTATCTCAAAGACCTTGCGCAGCATGTATTGGATGGTTCTTTTCCGTCATCAACCGATGTAAAAACCATGAGTGACGAGCAGTTGGTGCGCTGTTTTTCTGCGGTAAAAGGCGTGGGGCGCTGGACCGTAGAGATGTATCTGATTTTTGATTTGGGACGCGCAGATATTTTTCCCGTCGATGATTTGGGAATCCGCAAAGCGATTGCGCAGCTCTATGATTTGAACGAGTTGCCTCCACCCAAACAGATGGCGCAGTACGCTGAAGCTTGGAAGCCGTATCGCAGTATTGCCTCGCTGTATCTGTGGCGCTTGTTGGATAACTCGTAGCGTTACTTAAATTAAGAATGTGTGATGACCATTGCTGTGACGATCAGTGTCACTAACTCGGCTATCTGTTGCGCGCCGCCCAAGCAGTCGCCGGTATAGCCGCCGATACGCTTGCGGTAGTACCACGCCGCCCAACTGCGCACAACCCACAAACCGAGCAGCAGTGGTAGCCACGCACGCAGCGGCAGTAAGAGCAGTGCAGGTGCGGCAGTGAGTAGAGTGAATAGCAAAGCAGAGCTGTCGAAGTGGGCGGGCGGTGATTTGGCTTGTGCATCTTCGGTGTCGCGCACATAGGGCAAGCTGAGCAGTAACGAGGTGGCGGTGGCGCGGCCGAGCACATGACCAGCGACAAGCGCGTACAGCGCCGTGAACAGCGGCAATTGCGCTAACAGACTGATTTTGCTGGCTAACATCAGTCCCAAGCCGAGCGTGCCGTAGGTGCCGAGGCGCGAGTCTTTCATGATGCGCAGCACCTGCTCTTTCTCCCAGCCGCCGCCAAAAGCGTCGCACATATCAGCAAAGCCATCCTCGTGAAAAGCGCCAGTGAGCAGAATGGTCAAAGCCGTCGCGAGAATCACCGCAGGCACCCAAGGCAGAAGGTGTGCGCTCAGCCATAACAGCAGCGCAGCAATGCCGCCCACCAGCCAGCCGACAGCAGGAAACCAGCGCGCCATGCCTAGCTGCAAGGTGGCATCGTGCCGCACCCAGCGCGCCACAGGCAGGCGTGTGAGAAACATCACCGCCATAAGAAATTGTTGCCAGTGTTGTTGCGGTGTCATTGGTTGTTTTATCCAGTAAAAAATACGCAAATAGGATGAATTCATCGAATCGCGGAGACAAATCCGAAGTAGTTTACTGTAGAATGCCGCGCCAACTGCAGTTCTGCTGCCGGGGAGCCCGCGGTGAAATCCACCAATATCCAAGATCCAGAATATTTCCATAAAGTCGTCGATTGTCAGTACGCCTGTCCGTCACATACGCCTGTTCCAGAGTACATTCGTTTGATTGCCCAAGAGCGTTACGCGGAAGCGTATATGGCGAACTGGGAATCGAATGTTTTTCCAGGCGTATTAGGGCGAACTTGCGATCGCCCTTGCGAACCTGCCTGCCGTCGCGGGCGCGTCGAGGAAAAACCGGTTGCCATCTGTCGTTTGAAGCGCGTCGCTGCGGACAATAAAGGCGATGTGTTGGCGATGATGCCAAAGATCCCTGAACAGAAAAACGGTAAAAAAGTTGCTTTGATCGGTGGTGGTCCTGCTGCATTGACGGTGGCGCGCGATTTGATGCCACTCGGCTACGAAATTGATTTGTACGACAACCAATCTGCTGGTGGCGGTTTCATGCGCAGCCAGATTCCCTCGTTCCGTTTACCAGCGGAAGTGTTGGATCAGGAAGTAAACTTTATTACCGATATGGGTGTGGTGACGCACTACAACACGCATGTCGATAGTTTGAATAGCGTATTGGCGAAAAATTACGATGCGGTTTTTGTTGGCACCGGCGCGCCGCGTGGTCGCGATTTGAAATTGCCGGGCCGTGAAGAAGCGGATACCAATATTCAAATCGGCATTAATTTTCTCGCCAGTGTTGCATTTGGTCACACTACACAAATCGGTAAACGCGTTTTAGTTATCGGTGGTGGTAATACGGCGATGGATTGCTGCCGTACAGCGCGTCGCCTTGGCGGCGAAGATGTCAAAATTGTGGTGCGCAGCCCGTTTGAGGACATGAAAGCCTCGCCGTGGGAAATTGAAGACGCGCAGCACGAAGGTATTCCCTTTTTCAATAATCATGTGCCGAAAGAATATGTCGTCAAAGATGGCAAATTGGTGGGCATGAATTTTGAAAAAGCTGAAGTGACTTACGATGCCGATGGCAAACGCGTCATGAAAGCTACTGGCGAATTTGTATTTTTTGAATGCGACGATGTGTTGATGGCCGTTGGCCAAGAAAACGCCTTTCCGTGGATCGAAGCCGATAGCGGTGTGGCGTTTGATAAGTGGGGCATGCCAGAGTTGGATGCTGTCACTTTCCAATCGTCTAACCCGAAAGTTTTCTTTGGTGGTGATGCGGCGTTTGGCCCCAAAAATGTTATTACTGCGGTTGCGCAAGGGCATCAAGCGGCAATTTCGATTGATTTGTTCTGCATGGGCGGTGATGTACAAAATCGCCCTGCGCCTGGCACCAATTTAATCGGTCAAAAAATGGGTATCCATGAGTGGAGTTACGACAGTGCGATTTCGCACGAGCTCCGCCACCTTGTACCGCACGCGCCGACAGAAAAAACGCTGTCGGATCGTATGTTGGAAGTGGAGTTGGGCTTTGACCGCGACACAGGCTACGAAGAAACACAGCGCTGCTTGAACTGCGATGTGCAAACTGTTTTCACTGCGAGTAAATGTATTGAATGCGATGCCTGCGTGGATATTTGTCCAACGCGCTGCATCACATTTACGCACAATGAAGAAGACGAAGAAACGCTGCGCCAAAACTTGAGTGCGCCAGCAGTAAACCATGAGCAAGCTTTGTATATCGCTGACGGCTTGAGCACAGGGCGCATCATGGTGAAAGATGAAGATGTTTGCTTGCACTGCGGTTTGTGTGCCGAACGCTGCCCAACATCCGCATGGGATATGCAGAAATATCTTTACAGTGTCACCAAAGCTGGCCAGCAGGGTTCTGGCGAGCAGTGTGCGGCTTGAGCCGGGGTGTGATCGTGAAAAAACTCGAAGCAGTCAATGATTTTGTCGTCAAGTTTGCCAATGTAAACGGTACCGGTTCTTCCAGTGCCAATGCTTTATTGGTGAAAGCCGTTTTTCGTATGGGCATTCCTGTTAGCCCGCGCAATATTTTCCCATCGAATATTCAAGGTTTGCCCACTTGGTACGAAGTGCGCATTTCGGAAAAAGGTTATACCGGTCGTCGCGGTGGTGGTTGTGATGTGATGGTGGCGGTGAACCCACAATCTATCGAACGCGATTTTCACGATGTCACACCTGGCGGTTATTTTATTTACGATTCCACCAAGCCGCTCGATAAAAAATTAGTACGCAGTGATATTCATGTTTTGCCCATTCCGTTGATGGAATTGTCGATGCGCGAATACACCGATGCGCGTCAGCGCCAGTTGTTTAAAAATATTATTTATATCGGTGCCTTGGCTGCATTGTTGGATATTGAATTCAGCGTGTTGACTGGTTTGATCGGTGATCAGTTTAAAGGTAAAGAAAAATTGATCGCACCGAATGTCAAAGCCTTAGAGTTGGGATTCAAATACGCAACAGAGCATTTCACTTGTCCGCTGGGCTTACGCTTACAGCGTAGCAACGGTGTAGGTGATCGTATTTTGATGGATGGCAACACGGCTTGCGGTCTTGGTGCTGTTTATGGCGGCGCAACAGTTGCCGCTTGGTATCCTATTACACCTAGCACTTCCGTAGTGGATGCTTACGAAAAATACGCCAAGCGTTTGCGCGTGGATCCTGATACTAGTGAAAGAAATTTTGCCATCATGCAAGCGGAAGACGAATTGGCGGCAATGGGTATGGTTATCGGCGCTAACTGGAACGGTGCGCGTTCTTTTACCGCAACTTCCGGCCCGGGTGTTTCGCTGATGAGCGAATTTCTCGGCTTGGCTTACTTTGCAGAAATTCCTGTGGTGTTGATTGATGTGCAGCGTGCTGGGCCTTCCACCGGCATGCCAACACGCACGCAGCAGTCTGACATCATCGCTGCAGCGTACGCTTCGCATGGCGACACCAAGCATGTGTTGTTGTTCCCATCAACGCCGAAAGAATGTTTCGACATGACGGCCGATGCATTTGATTTGGCGGAGCAGTTGCAAACGCCCATTATCATGCTGACCGATCTCGACTTGGGCATGAATGATTATTTATCGCCGCCTTTGCAGTGGGATGATGCGCGCACTTATCAACGCGGCAAAGTATTGAATGCAGAGCAGCTCGACAAAATTCAAAAGTTTGGTCGTTATTTGGATGTGGATGGCGATGGTATTTGCTACCGCACCATCCCTGGCACACACCCTAGCAAAGGCGCATTTTTTACACGCGGCACTTCACGCGACACTTATGCAATCTACACAGAAGATGGCGATAAGTATGTGGAGAATGTGGATCGCCTGCTGCGTAAATTTGAAACAGCAAAACAATATGTACCTGCGCCAGAAGTTTATCCAGAGCAAGCAGGCGCCAATTACGGCGTGATTTTCTTTGGCACTTCTGCTGCACCAACCGAAGAAGCCTTGGATTTGTTGGCGGAAGAGGGTGTGCGTTTGAACGCGCTGCGTATTCGCGCATTCCCGTTCAATAAAACGGTGGATGATTTTATTGCGCGTCACGACAAAGTGTTTGTGATTGAACAAAATCGCGATGCGCAGTTGCGCACGCTGTTGATGGCAGAAAACGATGTGTCACCGCAGCAAATGGTTTCTGTGTTGAATTACGACGGTATGCCGATTACTGCCGAGTTTATCCGCAGCAAGATTCAGAATTACCTGCAGCTTGCTCCTGTTATTCCACTTCACAAAAGCGTCTAGGTAGTTGCCATGACTTATGTGCGTAGCCGTTTCCAACATCCTTCTGCTCAGCCCAACAGCTTAGGTTTTACGCTGCGCGACTACGAAGGCTCTTTGTCTACTCTGTGCGCGGGCTGTGGGCATGATTCAGTTTCTGCTGCCATTGTGCGTGCGTGCTATGAATTGGCGATAGAGCCACATCGCGTGGCGAAGTTATCTGGAATCGGTTGCTCGTCCAAAACGCCGACTTATTTTCTCGGACAGTCGCACGGTTTTAACTCGGTACACGGGCGTATGCCCTCGATTGCTACGGGCGCAAATTTAGCGAATCGTGATTTGCTGTACATCGGCGTGTCCGGCGATGGTGATACCGCGTCTATCGGTATGGGGCAGTTCGCGCATGTCACGCGCCGTGCGTTGAACATGGTTTACATCGTCGAAAACAACGGCTGCTATGGGCTGACCAAAGGTCAGGATTCCGCTACTGCCGATGTCGGCTCCCTGAACAAAAAAGGCAGCGCGAACCAATATCAACCGATGGATTTGGTGAGCCTCGCGCTGAAACTGGGCGCTACTTTTGTCGCGCGTAGCTTCTCTGGTGATAAAGAGCAGTTGGTACCACTATTGAAAGCGGCGATGTCGCATCACGGCTTTGCATTTATTGATGTTATTTCGCCTTGCGTAACTTTCAATAATCATAAAGGCTCCACCAAAAGCTACGAGTATGTGCGCGAGCATTTGGAAGCCACGGGCGCAGTCGATTTTGTGCCTATGCACGAAGAGATCGTGACCAATTATTTGGAAGGCACGGCGCAGGAAGTTACTTTGCACGATGGCTCTACTATTCGCCTGCAAAAAACCGGCAGCGACCACGACCCGCGTGACCGCAGTGCGGCACTGGCTGCGCAGTTGAAAGCGCTGCATGAGGGCGAGATTCTCACCGGCCTGCTCTACATCGACCCAGAGGCTGAGGAAACGCACGATTTCCTGCGTACCAGCACACGCCCACTCAACAGCATGACCGAAAAAGAGCTGTGCCCGGGTGGTGCCATGCTGGATTTGATCAACTCTAGCTTTCGTTAAACCCTTGACGATATAACGGTTTTCTCTCAAACTTACTCGCAAGTAAGTTTCTTTCTCGTGAGTAAGTTTATGTTCAATCGTGTCTGGACGCGAAGCCGCCTCTACCGTGTGCTGTTCGGTTTTGAAGAGTGGTTCAAGAAGCGTGTTTTTGGCTGTCACAGTTGCGGTCAATGCGTCCTGCGCTCTACCTCTCTCGTGTGTCCGCAAACTTGCCCGAAACAAATGCGTAATGGTCCCTGCGGTGGCTCCATGTTTGGCAAATGCGAAGTGTTTCCGGATCGCGATTGCGTGTGGACCAAAATTCACGAGCGTGCCGACACACAAGTGATGCAAATTTTTGATATGAGCGAAAAAATTGTGCGCATTCAACCAGCAGTGGATTGGTCGATAGTCGGCACATCAGCCGTGGGCAGTATTTTGGAAGGAAAAACAGATAGCGATGGCGGTATTAAATCGCCGCATCCAATACCGAATACACAAATTGACCAGTTGATTGCAAGCAGTGCAGCAGCGGGAGCGGGAGCGCAAGCATGAGCGCACTGTACGAAACCAGTCAGCTGTATAAAAAAATAAAAAATGGTGAGTTTGTTGTCACTGCAGAATTATCACCACCGAAAGTGCCCGATTTATCGCGTTTAGATAAACACTTAGCGCATTACCGTCGCGGCGTGGATGCAATCAATATTTTGGATATGCCATCGGCAACTTTGCGAATGTCGTCGATCGGCACGGCGATCTATGTCAAGCAACAAGGCTTAGAGCCGGTGATGCAGATGACTTGTCGCGATCGCTCAAAGTTAGCGATGCAAGCTGATTTAATTTCTGCTTACGCGCACGGTATTCGCAATATTTTGTGTTTGACAGGTGACTATGTCACTTTTGGCGATCATCCCATGTCAAAACCTGTTTATGACATGGATTCCACCAACGCCATCATGATGGTGAATCAATTGCGCCGCTTAGGAAAATCTTATGGCGGTGGCGCAATCGCTGACAACGCGAAAGAAGAGCCTTTCAAAATGCAGTGGTGCATAGGCGGCGCTGCGAATCCGGCGGGCAATAAACCTGAGCATCTCGCGCGTGCGATGGCAAAAAAAGCAGCGGCCGGCGTGGATTTTTTGCAGACACAACCTGTGTTTGATTTGGATGTGTTTGATAAATGGTGGAAGGCGATGGAGCGTGAAGGCGTGACAAAAAAAGTTGCGATTCTTCCCGGTATTTTGCCGCCGCGTTCGCACAAAGGTTTGGAATTTATGATGAATCATGTGCCGGGCATTTGGGTGCCGCCGCATGTCGAAAAACGCATTCGCGAAGCACAAGATCAAAAACAAGAAGCGCTGATTTTTTCACTCGAAACCATGCGAGTTTTGAAAGAGCGTTATCCGATTGCAGGCTTTCATTTGTACCCCTTGGCGTGGACAGAAAATGTGCCGTACATTTTGGGTGAGTTGGGCTTGTTGCCGCCGGAAAACACAGTAGCGGCGTGAGTAGTTATCTAGGCGGTAAGGCTGTATGAACTCCACGGTTACTCGCATAGAGAATGTACAGTACTTACGCGGTATTGCTGCCTTGGCGGTAGCTTTAGCGCACATTGCTAGCCTACAACATAGCCTTGCGCCAAACACCTCCCCTGTATTGCCTGAGTTTAATGGCTTCTGGGGCGTCGATATTTTTTTTGTGATCAGCGGATTTATCATCGTGTACATCACGCGAGATATTGAAGCGAGTGGTCGCGCGGCGGCTTTGTTTATGCTCAAACGTGCGGTGCGTATTGTGCCAGCGTATTGGGCGTTTACCGTTCTCATTTACTTCTCTGATACGCAGCACTGGTTTAGTGATCAGCCTAATCTTACAAATGTAGCGATGTTGATTAAAAGTCTATTGTTTGTGAAGCCGGGTTTTCCGTTGCTGTTTGTTGGATGGACGCTGACTTTAGAAATGTTCTTTTATGTTTTGTATGCATTAATGCTATGGCGTTTTAATGCTGTTGTACGAGTGTGGCTTGTTGCGCTATTTTTGGCTTCGCTTACTGTTCTACCTATTTTGATTGGACAAGAAAATCGATATATAAAGTTTTATACGCAAACGATATTGCTGGAATTTGTAGTAGGCATGTTGATTGCTTATTTTTGTTTTATGAAACAAAAGCAGTTGCCACAAGTTGTTGCTTGTACTTCGTTTATCATCGGATGGCTTTTGTTGGCTTGTGTTACTTTCTACCAAAAAGATGAAGTGTTAATCTTTCATCGTGCATTTTGGTGGGGAATACCTGCGCTTCTTATTGTGCTAGGTGCTGTCAATATGCAGCTTTTTTGTAAAAGTAAAGTGCTCAGTTTTTCTGGGGCTGTTTCGTATTCCTTGTATCTGTGTCATATGCCTTGTGCATACCTTGCTACACTGTTGGCAAAAAAATATTTCACTGACTCTGTATATTTTTTATTGGCGTACTTGATTTTCGCTATGGTGTTGACGGCAATATTTACGATAATTTCATGGCGATTGTTGGAATGTGTCCCGCAACAGATACTGCGTCGCAGTCTGCGAGGTGCTGCATGATAACTCCGGTATCTGATCGTGCTTTGGTTAATCGCTTGACGAATTATCGCTATCGATTGGATCGCAACAGCGTGCTCAATTTCATGGGCTACGGTGATCCAGAAAAAGCGCGCAAGCCTGTTTTGAAAATTTTGGATGAGCAAATGCTGCGCGCTCACGAATTTGCTGAGCCTTGGGCGGCGGCGATTGAAGTGCCATTGTGCGGCATCGAAAATGACAAAATTCATTTGAAGCGCGGTGTGGAGCAGGTGGTGCTGCACAGCGAGCAGCTACCAAAAATTCTGCGTCACGCGGAATCGGTAGTGATTTTATTGGCGAGTGCGGGCAATGCTGCTACACAAGAATCCAAGCGTTTGATGGATGAAGGAAAGCTGGGGCAGGCATTGGCGATGGATGCCGTGGGTTCCGCCATGGTAGTGGAGGCGATGAAAGCACTTACCGATCAAATATCTGCCGAGGCGCAACAGCGCGGTTACGGCACAACGCTGCGAGTGGGGCCTGGCTACACCGGTTGGCATTTCGGTGATCAAGCGATTCTGTTTCGTTTTTTTGACGGTATGGACGCACTGCCCATTACCATGAGCGATGGCATTATGATGCGCCCTCAGAAATCACTGCTCGGCATGGTGGGCTTAAACCCTGGCGCGAAGAATGCGCCTGAAATTGAACCTTGCCGCCTGTGTGATCTCAAGAACTGTGCAATGCGCAAGGCGCCGTTTCGCGGCGTGGACGCCTAGCGCGTCAGTAAGCGGATTGCTCATGTTGTGCCCAGCATTCTTTATCTAAAATTAGCCTTCGACCTACGGAGAAGTTGTCGATGAACCGACCTAACACTGCCACGCTACTGTTGCGCTGTCCTGACCGCAAAGGCTTGAATGCAGCGATTGCCAATTTGTTGCTGCGCAATAACATCAACATTTTGGATGCGCAGCAGCACACCGATGAAGAGCACAACATTTTCTTTCATCGCGTGTATTTTGATATTGCTGATATGTCTGTCAGCAAAGAAGCATTGAACAAACAATTGGCTGAAGAATGTGCAAAGCACGACATGGAGTGGCAGCTATTTTTTGCTGACCACAAAAAACGCGTAGCCATTTTTGTTTCAAAATATGAACACTGTATTTATGATTTGCTGCTGCGCTACAAAGTGGGCGAGTTGAATTGTGATATCCCACTGATTATTTCAAATCATGAAGATTTGCGTTACTTTGCGGATGTTTTCAAAATTCCTTATTTTGTTTTTCCAATCGCCAAGGAGAACAAACGCGAGCAGGAGCAAAAAGAAATTGCCTTGTTGCGAGAATACAATATCGACCTCGTGGTGATGGCGCGCTATATGCAGGTGTTGTCGGATGAAATGATTGCGGAGTTCCCCAATCAAATCATTAACATCCACCACTCAACATTGCCGGCGTTTAAAGGTGCAAAACCGTACCATCAAGCGTTTGAGCGCGGCGTAAAATTGGTGGGTGCAACGGCGCACTACGCAACAGCCGATTTGGATGAAGGTCCTATCATTGCGCAAGGTGTAGAAGGTAGTTCGCACGAAGATACGATTGATGATCTGGTGCGCAAAGGGCGCGATATAGAACGAGTGACTTTGGCACAAGCGGTACGAGCGCATTTGGATGATCGAATTATTGTTCATGGTCGCCGCACAATAGTTTTTTAATAATTTTTACTTTCACGATAAATAATCAAGGGGTTTGTATGAGCACAAGACTGGATGGAAAAGTAGCCATTGTGACTGGCGCGGCGAGTGGTATCGGTCGCGGCACAGCAGAATTGTTGTTGCAGCACGGCGCGAAAGTTGTCGTTGCCGACATGAATGAAGAAGGCGGCAAAGCCGTGGTTGCGGAATTGGGCGCCAATACACGCTTTTTTAAGTGTGATGTCACCAGTGAAGATAGTGTAAAAGCAATGATTGATTTCGCTGTCGCTGAATTTGGTCGGTTAGATATTTTGCACAACAATGCCGGTGCTTTTGGCGCGCGCGGCACAGTAGAAGAAATTTCTACGAAAGATTTTGACTTTACTTTTGCTTTGCTGGTTCGCTCGGTCTTTTTGGGTTGTAAATATGCAGCGATTCAAATGCGCAAACAGGGCAATGGTGGTTCTATCATCAACACCGCCAGTATTTCTGCGACAACGCCAGGCTATGGCCCGCATATTTATCAAGCGGCAAAAGCGGCTGTGTTGCAGTTGTCAAAAACCTTTGCCTTGGAATTGGCAGAGCAAAATATTCGCGTAAATTGTGTGTCTCCTGGTGGCGTTTACACGCCGTTGGTGGGTAATGCGATTGGTTTGGATCCAGAAACTACGAAAAAAGTAGGTGAAGGGATGGGGGCAACATTGCCGATGAATCGCCCT